>CAZFGX010000003.1:0-21596 GCA_964518565.1 uncultured Gammaproteobacteria bacterium | reverse complement strand
CTGCAGAAATTCCTAAACTAGAAGAGCGATTAAGAAGTAGATTTGGAGCCGGACTGATTGTGGATATTGAACAACCCGATATGGAGTTGAGGGCAGCGATTTTATTGATCAAGGCTGGAGAGAGGGGACTCGTAATTGATATGGCCACGGCACAACTGATTGCTGAGTATATCGATGGAGTACGGGAGCTAGAAGGATTTTTGTCTCGATTGGTAACTGAACAGGAAATAGGTAAACCAGCGACTTATGAAAGAGTTGAGGCACTGCTAAAAGTCTCTCAGCCACGAGCAACGTTACCAAGTCGAATTGTAACTCCCCAAGATGTGATTTCTAATACTGTCACTTATTATGGTGTAGGCATTTCTCAGCTAAAAGGGGAGCGAAGGACAAAAACAGTTGCGTGGCCTCGACAGATACTCATGTATTTTTTGTGCCATGAAATGAAATTGCCGTTGTCTGAAGTGGGAAGACTATTAGGAGGACGTGACCACTCGACAGTTTTACATGCTCGGGATAAGGTACTGGCTGAATTGGGACAAAACGAGACTTTTCGTGTCGAATTGCATGAAGCGAGAAAAAAGATATTCACACCTATAGAGTAGAAGTGTGGATATTGTGTTAGTATCTTGTAACTTATTGTGGATGTAGTGTATATAAGCTGATGGCTTTCATTCACAATTTAAATTTTTATACACATTTATTCACAAATTATCCACAATTTATCTATGAAGCTTATACACACGAATCAAAGGCGAAACTTCGATTCAGATTTTGTCTTTTATTCACTTATCCACTTCCCTACTACTGATACTTCTATTTTATATATAAGAAAAATGGTATGAAAGTTACTATCTTACAAAATGAACTGTCTAGAGGTTTGAGTAGTGTAAGTCGGGTTGTTGCTAGTCGAGGACAACTACCTGTCTTATCTCATGTTTTGTTAGATGCAACTAGCACTGGACTAGTTTTATCTGCGACAAATTTAGAATTAGGTATGAGAGTATCTGTTGGTGGGAAGACAGAAGAAGAGGGAAGTCTAACTATACCAGCAAAAAATCTGGCCGAATTTGTAAACACACTTCAATCAGAGCAAATTCAATTATCGACAGATGGAGAGAAAATGAAAATCGGAAATGGAAAGATGGGTGGGGTATTTACTGGTATAGCTGCAAGCGAATTTCCGGTATTTGCTCATATTGGTGATTCGGAAAGGTTTGTGGAGATTCATCGGGATTTGATAGTCGATATTCATCGACAGATTGCCTTTTCGGCAGCAACTGATGAAAGTAGACCTGTGTTGACTGGTGTGCAGATTCGAAGCATTGACGATGATTTGGTTGTAACAGCAACTGACGGCTTCAGAATGACAACAAAGCGACTTTTGGGGGCTAAGTTGGATTTGTTGAATTCGGTAATTTTGCCAGCTCGAGCAATAGCTGAGCTAGCAAAAATAGTGCAAGAGGGAAAGAAGGAGCAAATGAAGATGAGTGTGGTTTCAGATAATAATCAAGTGGTGTTTGTTTATGATAAAACTGAGTTGGTTTCCAGAGTATTGGAAGGAAATTTTCCTGATGTAGAAAAAATTATTCCTCCAGCGTATAAAACCAGGATTGTATTTGATAGAGAAGAATTGATTCGAGCTGTGAGAGCTGTGGCTATTTTTGCCAGAGATTCAAATAATATTGTGAAGTTCGCCGTTCGAGGTCAGGAATTTCGAATTTACTCATCTGCTTCAGCTTCTGGTGAGAGTGATGCAGTATTAGATGTTGAAGTCGTTGGTGATGATTTGGATATCGCGTTTAATTATCGATATGTATTGGACTTTTTGGCGAGTGTTGATCAGGAGCGTGTTGTATTTGAGAGTAATGGAAGTTTAGCTCCGGGTGTGTGGAAGTTGGTGGACGAGCAGACTTTGGTACATTTAATAATGCCTGTGCGTGTTTAGATACCACCTTGGTTTTTGGGAACTGTATATTTTTCCTCTGACGGGCTAATAAATTGAAATGTGTTTTCAAATATGGGACCGTTTTTTATCTCTAGTTTGATTGTGTATTCGGTTTTTAATTCCCATGGATCTTGTGGTGAAATAGAGATACGTTTTCCGCTATCACCTAAATATATATTTATATTGGTGGTAGGGTTGATATTAAAGGTGATTTGATTTTGGGTTATGGGTTTATTGAGTTCAAATACTAGGGCAGTGTTTGGAAACGCGAGAGCTGAGACACTTTTTTTGGGAGGAAAGTACGAAATGATTTCTATTTTGTCATTTGTGATTGTAGGCGAGGTGTTTGGAGTAGGATTGTTGGGGTTGGGCTGTTGGCTAGGTTTGACTGAACCTAGGATAAAAATCAAGGAAATTCCAGATAGAATGCCAACAATCATTAATATTTTTTTGTTTTTTTTGAGTTGGTTAAACATATATTTATGCTAACACTTAGTTAGAACCTCCACAAAGATAGCTTTCTGGTTTAACATACTGATTGTCAATTTGTAATTCAATATGTAAGTGAGTATTGCTGCCTTGGTTAAATAAAAACCCTATTTGAGTACCTGATACTAGAGTACCAGTTGTAACGGGGTTATCTTGAATGTGTGTGAGGGTGAGTTTGTATTTCCCTGTGGTGTCACGATATCTAAACGTGTATCCATCTAAACCGTTTACATATCTGAAATTGTCATATAGCCAAGTTACATTTTGGCCATTCATAGTGGGTAGAAAGACCGGGGCGAGCGTGCCTGAAACTGGCGGAAAGATATCAAGCGAATAGCCATAAAATGGACAGCCATTGTTTCCTAGATTACAAACGTTATTGGTATTGTTTGGTCCTCTACAAGCAACGAATTGTGGTAGTCCATAACTACAGGCGGCTCCAAGCGTGTTCCAATATTGAGTTGATCCGTGTCCAGCTAAGTTTAAAGAACCTGATCGTCGATTGAGAGCAATTAGTGCTGCTTCAGCTTGGGGATTGTAAGAAGGGACTCGATAAGAACTTATTGCGGATAATGGACAGCCAGAAACATTTATAAAAGTTGTATCACTACCTTGGGGTTGAGTATTGACAAAAGTCAGGTTTGAAACAGGAACAACATATGCACCGTTATTAATTACTAGTAAGAAAAATGCGATTGCGATTGGGATAGTTAGTAATGTTATTACTAGAGGTGTAATGACAATTGTGACTACAGTTAAGGCAAGAGCTGTAAAAAACCCTGCAATCGTATTTGCGGTTTTTATTGCTGCTTGAGAGCCGCCCATAAGTGTTGTCCCTGTAAAGAATCCGGTAACTGCGACGCCGGTGCCAACTATTACACTGCCGCTGGCAATACTGGCGCCAATGCCAACTGTACCTGCGATAATGATCGGGGCGTTTTCTTTTATCCAACGAGCGGCTTTGGAGACAATTTTTCCTACCACATCTGAAGCAATCCAGCCAATAAGTGTGCCCACGATTGGGATTGGTATGAGACTACCAACTGTAGCGCCAACACTTCTTTTGAGTCCTAATTGAGTAGCTTTTTGGGAGATGGCTTGGCCAATTTTTGTTTTAGCAAATTGTTTGAGTAGTGCTGATTGTAATTGATTTCTGGCG
This sequence comes from uncultured Gammaproteobacteria bacterium, assembly GCA_964518565.1. Classification (GTDB taxonomy): domain Bacteria; phylum Patescibacteriota; class Microgenomatia; order CAZETR01; family Amesbacteraceae; genus CAZFGX01. The sequence continues at coordinate 18,003 of CAZFGX010000003.1, read as the reverse complement.
AATGCAGCTGGGTTTTGTAGTGCTTGAAGATAGGGGACGACCACGTTGAATTGACCTACTAGAGAAAGAAATGTTTGCAATTTGGATGTACCGATAATTTTTTCAATTTGAATTGCTGTATCAGGATTTTTGGCAAGTAGTCGAACACTGGCCATCCATTTTGGGTTAAGAAACTGACGATTTTGCCCTAGAATATTTGCTGAGGCAGTGATGTAGCGAATAAACTCTGGAGAAACCTGGCTGAGATCGCCAAATCGTTTTTGATATTGGAGAATGAGTAGGATACGAAGCGCCTCGGTCTGGCTAAAGGGTTTGTTTGGGTCGGAGAATTTGGTTTGAAATTGATTGATGGCGGTTGAAAGTTTGGGGTTTGTGTTTTTGAGATAGGCTAATGACATATCAAGATAATTTTGTAAATGTTGGTTTGGAGTTGGACCACTGACTGCAAGCCGTTGTTGTTCTTTGATGGAGATTTGAGATAACAGGATGATGGCTTGTTCGAGTTGTTGACGTTTCATTTCTTGGGAAAGGGTGGAACCGAGTAGTTGACGCAATGCTAAGTCATAGTTTTTTGGGTTTTGGAATAAGCGTTCAGTGGTGTGCTTGAGTGTTTCTGAGGTAGAAAAGGGATATGAGGTTAACAAAGAGACGGCAATTTCAGGATTTGATAGAGCGTTGTTTAGAACGTTTGGAGGGTTGAGGCGGAGAAATGACGCATTAAGGCGTAAAAGATCCTTATCTGATAGCCGGCCAACATCTTGAAGGCTCACACCAGCTTGAAGCAAACTTTCCCGGACTAGTTCGATACTTGGGGTAGATGAGGGATTACTAGAGAGAATAGCCGCGATGTCATATTTATTTAGGAGGATTTTTTTTGCGGTTTCTGTATCTGAAAAGCGGTTTTTGACAACTATTTCTAGAACTTTTTCATTGGAAATGCTGATTTTGGTCACTGGTTTAAGCTGTTTTTCAAGGTTTGCCGAAGATTGGGGATTGTTGATGTTTGCCATCAGACTGTAGACTTGTGATGCTTTGGGATTATTTATAGGGGTGGTTAGTAAGGATTGACTCAGGCTGGTAGCTGTAGAATCGGAAATAGGTAAGAGTTTGGAGAGGTTTTTTGACAGGTATTGGATTTGTTCTTTTGGATCAGAACTGAGCTGTTTGGCTTCTTGAGTGAGTTGGGCAATTTGCCTCAGGTATGTTTGGGGTAGAGAGACTGGTGTAGTCAGTTTTTGTTGAACTTGATCATAAATATTGGTGGCTAAGTCCAGATTGTTTACTGAAGGAAGCTGGCTGATGCGTTGGATGGCAGTTTGGTTGTTTGGTGATGAGGCAATTATTTGAGAGATATTTTTTAGTGTGGCGTTGTCTAGATTTGTAGGTAGGGCTTTTAGAGTTAGGGCAATTTGATCTTGGTATTGAGGAGATTGTCTAATGCCTTGTTGAATCGAGTTGAATGATTGGGTAATGTTTTGGGGAAGTGAGGATGTTGTTTGGGGATTGTTTGCATATTGTTTAAGAACTTCAACCTGTTCAGTTGTAAGATTGAAAAGATTTTGGGTAGCAAGTATTGCGGCGGATGTAGTGGCGGCGATGGGAGTTACTTGGATAAGTGGCGCCGTAATGGTGGAAACGAATGACACGGGGAGAGAGGTGTTTGATTGCGATTGAACTTCTGGAATAAGTTTGTTTTTAACGATTTGACTAGCGCTGGCTAGATTGGGAGCGGATTCTATTTCTATTAAAGCAGTAGAAACACTGGGAGTAGAGAAAACGTTTGCAGGTGTGCCGGCTAAACTTAGATTGTTTTGCAGTTGCTGGGCATAGATTTGGGTACTGGTTAGAGTTTCTGAACTGGGATAGTTGGTGGCTGCGACATTTACCGATGTGGCTATAGCACTCGGGAGAACGCCTTGTTTTTTTTGAATAACTTCAATAATTTTGTCGATATCTTTACGAATGAGGAAACTACTAGTTCCTTTTTGAATTTTTTCGCCAATGGATTGAATCTGGTTTTGAATTTCTGGGCTGTTTAGAGTGGTACTGGCGATTCCACTGGCGGTAAGAATCGTAGCGATTTGGTTTTTGGCTGCTGAAGCGGCTTTTGAAGATGTTTGTTTGTTGATTACAGGGGCAAGTGTAGAGAGGGTTGATGTATAGGCTATTTGCGGGATGGGTAGGGTGAGTGACATGTTGGGGTTACTGGGAATTTTTGCGGATTGGGTGTCAACTGTGGAAATGTATGCACTATTGTCGGAGGCTGGTGGCTGGGTTGCAAGTACTGCAGCCTTTAGATTTGTAGCAATTATTTGTACTGGTAGAGGGGCGGAGAAATTATTTTCTGCTGATTGGGTGATTTTTTGGCGCATATCGGCAGGTATTTGTTGTTTGGTTTGAATTTCTATTTGCGGCAAAATTTGTTGGTCAATAATGTTTTTGACAGTCGAAATATTTGAGGCAGAGCTTAGTTGAGAAAATGCATTCGCTATACTTGGCTGGCTAAAGACTTGATATGGTACTCCTGCGAGCGTCAGATTGGCTTCGGTTTGATGTGCGATATAGGATGCTGGCGTGTTGTCTTGGAGAGACTGAATAGTGATATTTACTGCACTGGCTAGGTTCGTGGGGATAGGCTGACCGCGGAGTTTTTCGATAGAAGGGATAATGTCTTGGGTAATTTTGTTGCGAATTTCCTGTCTTGGAGCGCCTTTTTCAAGCAAAACATCGATTTGAGCTAATTGTTTCTGAACTGATGGATTTTTGATTATTTCTGTGGAGATGCCGGCAGCCGTCAATAAATTTTTTACTTGTTGAGTGGCGACAGCCGAAGGATGTGCTTGGCTGGCGGCGTAGTTGTTTGTCGTACTTATAAATAGTTCGGGATTTACTGGTTTTGCAGATGAATTTTGAATGGCTGGGATGAGTGTGGTGGTAATTTGTTTCTCGATTGTTGGTCGGGCTACATTTTGTGCAATTAATGAAGAGGTTTGAGAAACTGCTGATGAAACTTGAGGGGACTTCAGAGCATCCGGATTGCTGACGGCTATAAGGTTTTGGAGCTGAATACTGGTGGTGTTGGCCACTCTGGCAGTGGGTGGAGCCCACAGATCTGAAATAGTATTTACAGCTGCGTTTATTTGTGTCGTGAATTCGGGGTCTGTGGGACGCTTTAAGGCTTTTTCTATAAGTGGGGCAACTTCTGTGGCATGACCAGTTTGGATAAGTTTTTCGATTTGAGGAATAAGTTGGCTTTGTGAGACTGTGGGTTCTGAAACACCAATGGCTGAGAGTAATGTATTTAGAGAATTTTCTACAGGAAGATTGGTACTTTGAGACAAAGTTGAAAATTGGGGTGAGGTGTTGTCGTGAGTTTGGGTAGTGGCTTTGGCCAATATTGTGGCAGCATCGGCTGGTATACCAGCAAAAGATAGTTCAGAAGTAGCCTTGGAAATATCTATGGTTTGGTTGACTAAACTTTCGGCGACAGGTGTTAGCCAAGAGATTTTTTGTTCTGAGCCGGCATTTGGGAAATTTTTTTCGATTATTTCAGAGGCGGTAACTAAAGCGACGACATATGAAGGAGTTGGATTATTTGTATTTTGTTCTCGGAGTGTCTCTTCTAGTTCGCTGGCTTGTGACTCGGAAATTTTTTCTTGAGTTTGTTCGACAAGTTCTTCGGCATACTGTTGAGGAGTTTGGAGGGAGAGGCTGTCAACAGCAGCTTCTGGTTCACCTGAAGCGATTTGTTTGGCAGCTTGTTCTAGAGTTTTTTGAGTAATTTGGATAGTAGTAGTGTCGATGTGTTCGTTTTCAAGAATTATTTGGTAATAGTTGCTGGGGGCGTTGGCGAGTCTGGCGGCGACTAGATTTATAATTACTGGTTCAGCTAAGGGATTGTTTTTATAAATATCTCGAAGCTGTTCTTCGTAGTAGACGGCGGCATTGACTGAGGTGCTGGTCGGGTTATCATTGTTGAGCAGTAACGTAGCGATAGGTCCAGCTGCTTCGAGAAGGGTTTCTAGTTCTATTGGATTGCCAGTAGGATGTTCGGAGTGGGTGACTGTTGTCACGACAGGCGGAATAATTTCTGGATGAGTGACAGAAATAGCAACGCAGATTTCGGCTAAAGCGTCGATAGCCTCGGGTGAGAGTTGTTGGATATGTTTGCCAATAACTTTGGAAATTTGAGGTTTGGCTGAGGAGATATCCCCAGCATTCGTTTTTATTTCTTCGGCATGGGCCAAGCCTTCTTTGAATCCGGCTTGCCATTCGTCTGGGGTGGTTATGTCGGCTAGGGCTGCGGCTTTTTTTAGCAGTAAATTGACTACAAGAATGTCATCTATAAACTGGTCGAGTTCGGTAGGAAATTTCGCAGTTGAGAGGTATTTCTTGACAGAAAAGGGAGTTTTTTCTGCATATACTTTCGTGAGTGTGGCTTCGGCAATTTTTAAAAAATCATCATGAAATTTTTTAAACCCTTCTAAGCCTTCTTTTGAGGATTGAATTTTTTCTAGCTCGACGCCCAAGATGGTGACTAGAGCTTGTTCAAACTGAGTGTAGGTTTGAGAGTTGAGTACTTTGGGTATAGCGATCATTGTGTTTGTTGATTTTGTTGTTCTGCTTGGCGTTGTTTAAGAATATCTTGAGGTCTAGTGGTAATGAGCGTGTGTTCATCAGGCGAAGACACAAAGTTGATGGCTACGTGATTGTTGCCGGCAAAAAACAATCCTTCTCCGACGTTGGCAGAAAGAAGTAAATGCTTTTCTCCTTCAGAAAGATAGAAGACTTGTTGAACTTTATCAATTGCTGCAGGGGACTGTTTCATGAGTACCTGTATAGAAGAGTTGGTAACGATTGGTTTGCCATAGTCAGAACTAAGAAAGTCTTCGACGTCTTGGCTGATTGTGGTAAGACCCATGAAATATTTGCGACAGCGTTTGGCAATGCCGTACATGAAAGCTGCTGAATCAGGTGAACGCATGAGGTACCAGGCTTCATCAACTACTAATATGCGTTTTTTGAGATCGCGACGCATTTTTGTCCAGATGTAGTCCAAGATAATAAAAATGGCGATAGGTTTGACCGAATCTTCTAGGTCGCGAACTGAAAAAACAGTAAACGGATTTTTGAGAACGACATTTGATGGCTGGTCAATAATGCCGGCAAAACTACCTTTGACAAATTTTTCGATGCGGTCGGCTAAGCTTTGAGCCATGGGTTCTTCCATGCCGACTAAAGATTTAAATAAGTCTTCCATAAGAGGAGGGTCTCGACGTTGAGTGGCGGGATCGGCGGTGATACCCTTCATTTTGTAGGCTTGAGTGAGGGCACGATCGAGAATGGCATCTTCACTAGGATTTAGATTTCCCATGATGACTTTGAACATGGAGTGGAGTGATTGGATTTTGAGATTTAGTTCGTTTTCTTCTGAAAATTGCGTCAAAATTGTCAGGTCAAATGGATTGATCCGATTGGTAGAGTTGAAAGAGAAGTTGATATATTCACCTCCAACTGCGTCACATAGTGATTTGTATTCATTTTCTGGGTCGATGACGATGACTTCGATACCAAACATGAGTGAGCGAAGGATTTCGAGTTTGACCATGTAGGATTTTCCTGCACCAGCCTTGGCAAAGACTACCGAATTGGCATTTTCGAGGCTAAAACGATCAAAAACAACTAAAGAACCGTTGTGTTCGTTTATGCCATATAGAATACCTTCGTTACTACTGAGTTCTGATGAGGTAAAGGGGAAGGTGGTGGCGAGGGATGTGGTGTCCATATTGCGCGTAACCCCGAGATAATCTGCACACATGGGTAAGGTAGTCTTGAATCCTTGACCTTGTTCAAGTGAGCTGGGAAAGGCGGAGACTAGGAGAGAAGCCATGACACTACGAATTTGTTTGTCTATGGTGTTGAGTTCGGATTGAGATTCGGCTGGAATGGTGGCATAAAAACTAAATTGGAAGTAACGCTCAATGCCTTTAACTAGTTGGTCTTGGAGAGCTAGGGCGTCTTCAAGTTTGGCTTGAGTTGAAGGATCTGCAATTCGGCCGCGTTGGATATCAGTATTAATTTCAGCTTCCATTTCAGCAATTTTGCGGCGGAGATCGTCTAGTGTAGATTTGCTTTCTACGGGATAAATAAACATGGAAAGAGTAAGTGAGTGGTCGAAATTGATAATTGGCGAGAGCCAGTTGGCAACGACAAAGCGAGGATAGCTAGAGACCATGACCGTACGGAAAAAATGATCATCCATTTTTAAGGTGGTGAAATCTACACTAATTTTTTGCGGAGCAATAATGTCTTGAATAGTTTTGGCCGAAGCTAAAGATTTTATGGGTTTTGGTGTAGGTGTGTTTTTTGGTTTCATGATGTGGAATCTGCTACAGGAATTTCATTTGGATGAGTGACTTTTACTCCGATTGTATCGCGGTTGTAGGCTTCAAAGAAGAACTGAAGTAATTCTTGGGTGTTCATTTGGTGAGCCCGGAGACCGATACGAGCAAGTAGGCGGATAAGATGATCGCGTTTGGGTAGTAAATTGGTGCGCGCGCGTTCCACTAAGTCTGCTTTGGGGACGCTGTTTTGTTTCTTGGTGCCAAATGTCGTGGCCATATTGTGGCTAAGACCTAATTCCAGAGAACTAAAAGGAAGAGAAATATAGAATTTTTTGTCTAAGACGTTGCCTTGACGGACGATAGATTTGATAAAGTCGCGATATTTGGCGAGTTGGTCTTTGATTTTTGGTGATGACTCTTTTTCCCAAGCTCTATCCAATAATCCAAGGTACTCGCTGATATCTTTGCGTTTGGACATGATGACTATTTGAATAGGAAAGGTGAGTGAGTTGAGAAGTTGGGCATAAGCGTAAATCGTGGCTTCTTGCTCTTTTTCGGAAAATAAGCCGAAATTTATGGCGGCAACTTCGAGTATTAAACAAGCTGATCCGTCCCGATTGAGGACGATGTCTTGGGTGATGTCCTCGAGATCGAGGAAATCCTGGGTGCTAGGAATTGGCATTTTGTTTGGCGCTGATAATAATTGGTTGAATTATGGTGTTGTTGATATCAATAGAGACTGGATCAAAAATATAACTGTCCTTTTCAGTTTGAATAACATATTTACCAACTGCAAGTGGGGTGGCAATTTGGAATTGGCCTAAACGATTTGTGCGTAACGCTCGAGCTGGGATGCTGGTTTGGGAATCGATGATTTCGATGATGGCACTTTCAAGTGGGTCACTGTTGGGTTTGGTGACTAAGCCACTGATGATATTGGCAATAGTGGGTGTGTAAAGGAGATTTGTATTTGTGGCAGTGGGAGTGGATGGTGCAGGAGCCGTCTTTATTTTGGGGAGAATAGTTGATTGGGGAGGAGTAGTTGAGATTGGAGCTGGTGAGACGTCGGGAATTGTGGGTTGGTTTTGAAATACCGGAGTTTCAATAGGTTTTGAGGGTGCAGCTGGCGCAGGCGGTGGAGGGGGTGGGGGTTGAAATGAGCTGGCGTCATGGAATTCGGTTTGATTTGGTTTAATGGGCAAGGAGGTTTTTGGAGCTTCGGTATCAGGAATGACCTCGGCAGTTAGAAGAACACCTGAGGTTGAGGTGGGTATAGCAGCAGTTGGCGGAGTTGTTTGAACAGGTGGTGGAGGAGGTGGGGCTGAAATTGGTGGTGTTGAGACAGGTGCTGCGCTGGTGGTAGTAGTAGGACTGGTAACTGTCTGGTTTGTGGTCGGATTTGTTTGGGCAGTATTAGTGGGTGGAATAGATGGTGCCCATTCGAACTCTGTGGGGGAATAAATCGCGCGTAAAAAGGCAGTGATCCACCGACCAAAAGGCCGACCATTGAGAGGAATAAAGGCCATGGCAACACCAGTGAAGACAGATATGAAAATGAGAGGGTATTTCACGATGCCGTATAGTGGCAAACGGAAGATGATTAGACCAACGATTATTCCGCCAGAAAGCTGAAAAAATTGCTTGAGAGTCATGTCGCCTACGAGGCGAAATTCATATGAAGAAATGTTTTGGGGAATAGGATGCTGTTCCATGTATTCTTCTACTGTATATCGTGAAGCAAAGAATGCAAGGAACTGTTTTCACGCTAGGCCTATAGTGTATTGATTCTATGGATCTTTTAATGTATAATTTAGATATGAATGAAAATAGAGCAATAGTACCCGTTTCTGAAGTTCAAGATTCGTCCGCATCAAAAAGAGAGAGTGTTCGATATGAGAATCAAAAAACAGGCGTAATATCTGTTCCCTCCGAGCGTGTGCGTCAAACGCCAGTTTCTGATAAGCCATTTGATTATTCTCGAATTGAGCAAATGGATTATGCAACTTTGGTGGAGCAGATATATAGATTAGAAAAAACTCGACTGGGTAAAGACGAGGATGTGTTGATGAGTGTAGGTCGTAAAGCGACAGATCCAAATGTGTTAATGCTTCAAGCTAGGATTGAGGAACTTGATAACAAAGCTCGGGATTTGGAGGCAGAAAGTGTGGTTAATAACATTGTTTCTGATGCATTAGCTAGTTTTGATGGGAAAAGACGAGCTTTCACTCCTGAGGATGTAAGAAATGCTATAACGAGACAGGCAGAAAAGGCAGTAAAAACTGAGGTCGGGTTCATGAATTTGAAAAGATCCGATGCTCAACTTGTTGAGGCTTATGTAGTGAACCATTCTTTACGAATGGCAGATTTGGCGTGGGCTCAAATGCGAATAGTCAAAAGTGTAAGACAAAATGTAATGCCCAGAGAAGTGGGTTTTAATATATTGGAGAAAAATTTACCCCATCTGGATAAAGAAGGTAGGTTGGTGGATGCAGTTGATTTTAGTGCGGTTCCAGCTTTAGCTCAAAATCATTTTGATTGGAAGAAACTATTGGGTGAATTTGAACGTCGGGCTTTTGAGGATCCAAAAAAAATGTTTGAAGCTTTGAAGCCGATTGTTGGAAAACCGTTGCATGCTGATATATCTAAAGAAACAACAAGCTCGGAGAGAGCTTCGTTTTCATCGATGAAGTTTGATGAATTGCAAAGAATATTACAAACAGATTCTTCTGATAAAAATTTACGACGCGTGGTGTTGGAAGAGAAACGACAGCGGGCTAGAGAGTTGTCGGAATACGTGGCAAAAATTACTGGTACGCCTGGTGAGCTGGAACGACAAGTGGCGAATACTATTCAAGATTATTTGACAAAGAAAGTATTTTTAGATGATTTGAGTGGATTACAGTCTATGTTGGAGAACTCTTTTCAATTGCCCGTTGCTTTGCCAGTTGATATGGAGGAGCGTTATGGCGGACTAGCTCAACAATTGTATAAGGATGAAGCGGCAAATGTCATTTATCGTCTTCAGCGATCTTTTAAAGATTTATCCAATGCTGAAAAGACTATGTATGATTTGTCGGCTTTAAAGCAATTGAGTTGGAATGTAGATAGTTTGCGTCAGGGTTATGTAGGACTAAATGTTAGCTATTCTGAAGATCCTATCCGTTCTTTGTATGCATACCCCAAGACTGATGCAGAAAGACAAGCATATTTAGCTACGATTAATGATCCACAAGAACGTAGTGATATGGAACGGAGACTGGAAATGATCCGGAGATTGGGTGACAAAAGAGAACTGTATGAACGTCGCGCTAAGCAAGTAACTATGTTGAGAGGGACGACTTTGGAAAGTGCAGCAAATCTTCAGGGAAAGATTTCATTAGAAGATGCTTCTTTGATTATCAATGCGGATACGCCTCCAAATTCAACAGGCGAAGACCCGGCTGAGCGGGCAAAGTCTCGAATCCATGATTTATTGGATATGTTTTGGAATAGTCCTGAACAATCAAAACGTATTTACGCGAGAGGAGCGTTGGAAGAATTTGTAAAATTTATGGGCTCTAATAATTCTCTGTCTATATTGAGAAAAGAAGGAGAGATAGTAAGCGATGCGTTGAAATTTTATGTTGCTCGGGAGACTTCGCGCGAATTTGGTCAATCTAATGATGCTAAAGGTAAGGCGGAGTTGATTCAGGTGAATGATCAATTTATGAATTTGTTTTCTGGAGAGGCTGAATCTGGAGAAACGCGGTTAAAAACTTGGTTTAGTGATACTATGAAATATTTAACAGCTTTGGATCAAGTCCCAAATTATTGGGAGGATAGATTTTTGGAAACAAACAAAGAGGAGATAGATCCGGCTGTTTCTGGAGATTTAGTTGAAGTGAAACGACGTTTGGATGCGGTCAGAGCTCAAATAGAGCCAGATTCAGTAAAACGCGCCATGATGGATTCTATACTTGAAATTTGGGGAGTTTATGGAGAACGAGGACGGAAAAAGTTTGATGCTAATTATTATGGCAACATCTCTTATACGCAAAACCCTGAACGGTATTTAGGATCTAAACGTGGGAAAACCTTGGTTTATTCGGCTGATCCACGAGTGACACGAATGATTGAAGAGGCTGATAGTTTGAAGGAGTCTATGTCTTCTTCGGAATATGATGAATGGGTTCGTACCCACTCTAAAGCTGACCAGCGGTATTTAAATTCTGCCTCTATCTTGGCTTATATGGAAGAGAAACAAAGTGGAAATTTGAAAGTGAAGATTGAGGCTATTGAACGAATTTTGCCACAGGTCAAAAAATTAAATATTCCACCCTTGGTAGGAAGTTTCCCAAGTTATTTGATGTGGAAACATAGAAATTTGCCAAAAGGGGAAGTGTGTAGAGATAAGTTTTTAGAGCAAGATGCTGCAGATTTATATGCTGACCCAGGTTCGTTTAAAGAATGGATGACAGTGTTGACGAAAGCGACTGGGTCGATGCAGGGGATAGAGGATTTTGTGAACAAGCCTTCAGTTGATGGTTATGTGAAGCTTATTTCAAGTGGTTTGTCCCATTTGTTTAGTACATATAACCACGAAGAAGATGGATTGGATTTGTCTGGACGAACTAGTAAAAAAACTGGGGGGCAGTTCCGATATGGTGACCGGAGAAAGGCGATGTTGATTGAGTTTGGGGTATTTATGTTTGCCAAAGAATTTGCTAATAATCGAGAAGCTTGGGCAAAACAGTTGCGTGAAGGGAAAAATGCGCCGTTAAGTGAAGTTAATGACGTCAATATCAAACAGGAAATTTTACGGGCAGTTGAAGTGAAATTGCGTGAATCATCATCTAATTTACTGGGAAGTAACTTTATGAAAGATTTGAAATATATATTGATTTATGAAGGTTTGTATCCATCTAAAGCACGACAGGATGCTGCAGATGCGTGGACAGCTACAGCAAATGTACGATCTGATATAGGGAAGCATTTAGGGAATATATTTAAGAGTTAGTTTTTGGAAGGTCTCTATTTGCAGGGGCATTGTTTATTTGAGACTGTGCTTGAATTCTAGTTGTTTGGTTGAACGATGTTGAAGCTGGTTCTGAAGCTGGTTCTGAAGCTGGTTCTGAGTCTGGTTCGTGATCATCAGTATTTGTAACTGGACGATTCCTTCGTTGGTTAATAAATCTTCTGACACTAGCTCCTGATTGACGAACAACGCTCGCATATCCAAGAGCTTCACCGACAGCGCTGCCATATTTGAAGGCAGGAACCTTAAGCGCAGCTTGAACCATTTCAGCTGATTTTGGGATCAGGCTTAAGAGGCCAAAACCAATCACCAGCCTAAACAAACCGCCACCAAAAGAGAGAAGTCCATTGAGGATAGGCATTTGAGGAAGGGCGCCGATATTGATTGGATTTATTAGACTCATTTGAGCTTGGATGATGGTTCCTAATCCTGGAACGATGCTCAGAATTGTTTCAAGAGTGTTTGGAGGAGGTGTCCACATCACCAAAGCGAATACGAGCATAAGAGGGACAACTACGAAGACGCTTGCATCAGCAATCAAACCACGTAGCCAAGCACCAAAACCACCATTGCCTGGAAGAAGACCGAGCATAATTTGCCAAGGTCCCATAATAATTTTGAGCAAGAACATGATATAGGTTTTGACGAGCATCCACCATACTTTGATGATTAAAAAGATCATAATGACAAAGAGAACGACCATAATTGCGGCACCCATAATAGAATTGATACCGGCATCCTGAAAAATAGTTCGACAGGCATTTAGTATTAATAGACCAAACAAAATTAATGGATTGTAAATTAGAGTAGAGATTAATTGGCCTGGTTGAGGAAACAAAGTGTTGGCAAATTGAGCAAACATGTAGATCGTGAAACTGAGGATAACAAATACCGCGTCGATGACTAATCCAGCGATGGCGTATGAGAAAGTGACAAAGAGGAGAGTCAGAATAATTTTGGGGATCATGAGCTGAAGTGTGACAGCGGTCTGAGGATTCATTTTTGCACGGAACATGATGGCGAAACCGGAGGCGATGAGAAGAATAATCATTAAAATATAGGCCGTATTTCGACTGGCGGTCCAAAGAGGTTGAAGACTGCTAAGAGATCCGAAGCCATACCCCTGGGCATGGACTGGTGTAGCTAGGTCAAATTTAGTCAAGAACGAATTGACTGTGCCTACTCCAGACATAGGCTGAGATTTTAGGATAGTGGAGATATCTGAAATGTAGGCACCAAATGAATGAGGGTTTTGGGTTAACTGGAGTGTATTGGCGTCGGCAAAGAGATTGCTGCCGGGTACTAGGAAGGCAAAAATAATTTTACCCATACTGGAAAGAATTTGCGTGGCAAGAGAGTCAATGATCCAGTTGACTTGGGCGTAGGTGTAGCGTTCGCCGAAGATTTCACCTGCGGGAGCGTTGTAGACTTTGTCGGCGAAGGTACAAACTTTTGGGTCATACCAGAGAGGGTTCGCTTCGACATTTCCTGAACAAATCCAGTTGATCGGAGCTGCTTGTAGGGAATTGTTGAGAGTACCTCCATGTGCAGTACAAGATTCTCCACCAGAGGCGGCATTACAAGCAAAGTTGAAGTTGGCACAGATTTCACATGTGCCACCGCTAGACGAAAGCTCAGATGCCTTACATAAAGCCAAACCAGACACGGGAAACATGGCTAAATTGTAACAAGTAGCTTGGGTGCGAGTAGGATTTAGGAAGAGACTCGTGCCAACGAGAGTAATGAACAGAAGAAAAAATACACCTTTTTTGTTCATGGTTTATTATACATTAGCGGATTTTGGACTAATTGCCAATAGGTGGGGCGAGCGGAACAAGTGGCGTACCTCCACCGCCAACACTGCCAGAACTATTGTTGACCACCATATTTAAAGAACTAAAGATTTGACGAATATCTTGCATAAAGGCACTGTTGCTGCCGCCATCTTGGCGCATCGAGTAGCCATATAATCTTTGGAATTCAGAAGTGACTGAATCGGTATAATTTTGTTGGGTCCAGATAGCCCAGGCATTCCAATACGTATCATCCCCGACATAGGCGCCATAATCTTTGAAGGCTTGGGCAATAATTTTGCCAGGGGTGGTTTGGAGAGAGGACACATTGAAATCTGATTTGAGGGCTAATAATGTGCCGGGCGTGAAATTTGGGTTTGAACCACCGTAGACTCCACCACAGTATCCATCGACTGACGTAGCTGGCCATTTTGGCTGACAGCCGCTGTAATAGTATTGTTGGGCCCAGAGATTTACACCCATGGCGTGGTTGATACGGCCAGCAGTGAATTCACCGATTTTTATAGTTAGGCCTACACCACCTAAACCTGAACCACCATGTGGTCCACCGAATGCTGTGCCATAAATATCTAAATCATTAAATAAATATCCTGAGGTAACGGCTCCACCAGCATTACAGCGAGTGAGAGGTTGGTTTTGTTTGATGGTTCTGCCATCTGGAAGAAGAATTGAGGCAGAGTTGTTTTCGCCATTGTCAGGCATGACCCAATTATCTGGGACGGGAATAGATTGATTGAGACTGCCTGTGATAGCACAGCGATTGGTGCCGTCGCCCCAGCCAAAACCTTGGAACCGTTGGAGTTGACGCATTGGGTAACCACTGGTGTCGTTGAGGACGATGATGTCTTGGTCTTGGGCAAAGGTGGTACCGCCGCGATTGGTAATACCAGCGCCTTGAAACTGCGCATTTGAACCAATTGGCATATTGGCAGGGGAATTGCTAGCGAGTGGCCAGAGATATTTGTTGCGAGTGCCATTAGCAAGTAAGAACGATCCAGGAATTGCAGGAGAAGGGTTGCCGCCAGGGGTGCCAGGTGTAGGAAGATTGTTGTTTCCGCCAGCTGGGCCAAAAACAGGTGGGGAGATGATCGGATTTAGGTCGTTTGGATCTGGGGTGGGTTCGACTAAGATGCCTGGGGGAGTCCAGTTTTGACGACTACATTGGGTGATGGCCGGAGGTCGACTGGGTCCGGGCCAGCTGTTGCCTGTTGGATCGTACAGCAGACAGTGAACTGCGTCACAATAGCCATAGTTTGGACCCCAACGAGTAATGTCGCCGACTTCACAGTTGTTTACACCATAGTAGCGGCCAGTCACATAATATTCACTGGCATCGATACCGCCGGTGTTGATGTAGGTGCCATATTTTTTGACGAGTAGTAAGCGGGCGGCCAATTCAAACGCGTCTGGGAGTCGGCAGGCAAGGAGAGTACTCCTTTCGGCGGGAGTCGTAACTAAATTGTAAGCGCCTTGGGTCATTTGCATAGGTCCGCACGCGCGGTTGGCTGCAAATTCGGCTGCACATGAGCAGCTGCCTGTAGTGCCGGGATTGCGGTCAGTTTCAATTTTCCAAATAGCGTCGATGAAGTGTGCAGGAATGTTGTATTTGGCCGCAATGGAATTGATGTCAGCATTTGTCGGACTGGCAGGGGCGGGAACTGGATTGGTGACTGGAGTATTTGCTCCAGTGACGCCTTTTGGTCGAAGCATGCGTTGTAAATTCAGACTTTCGCTACCACTGCCTAAAAAGTAATCAAAAATACTACCCAGGTAGGGGAAGAAAAGTTCGCCAGTACCAGTCTTCGTGCCCCCTCCGGGGATACTGGTGTGTTGACTGAGTGGTGTAGATGGATTTGAGGTGTAGGTAACAGTCGTGGCAACACTCCGGACACAGCTATCTACGGGGTTGAACCGCGGGGTAAGCTGACTAAGGCCAATGTATTCACCTTTTATATACTCTTTTGAGCAAGTGTTCGTCGCAACAAGTGCTGGGGTTTTGTGGGGTAAAAATCGGCGAAGCACTGATCTGCCACCGGAGACAAGTTTGTCGTAAATGTCTTCTACGAATGGGGTTTGGGTAGAGACTTGGACGTTGCCTTGGGTGGGGGCGTTGAATGTGGCGGGAGCATTGCAGATACCTGTCGTGGCAGCTTCGCCGGCACGGGTACAGCACACTGCTCCGGGGAAAGGACCGCAAACTTCTGGTCCACAGGCCGCAATGATTTCTCGGTCGCAGGTATATTTATCTGGGCAAGCAGGATATCCGTCGCCGCAAATATTGGGGTTTGGGGGGTTGGGGATAGGGTCGTATTTGTAGACAGTGGTGTAGGTGAGCGTAGCTTTGAGGGACCAACTTTGTTTGTCAGTTAGATTGTCTCCAGGAATTCGGACGGCACTGAGACCGCAGCTGGCGTTGGTAGTGCGGGTGAGTTCTATTGGGGCATCTGGAGCGGGAGCCATGCCGTCATAAAGAATAGGAGGGACAAAGGTGTAGGTGGCGCTATTTTTGACGACCAGATTGACTCCAGCATCGATGTTTATTGGATTGTCGATGATTTCAGTATTTCGAGTAGGGGTGTGGGCATAGAGGCCATTGCCTTCACCCCAACGAACTTGGACGATATCTTCGGTATGTAAGCCTTTGTGAGCATTTTTGTCAGGAGTAGAAGTGATTCGCTTGATAATGGCTTCTTTTTCGGCGTCAGTAAGAGCTTCAGCTGGATTGGTTTTGAGATCCCCGAAATCTTTGGGATTGGCATACAGTTGTAAAACTGTGGCTAAAAAGAGACTTTCGCGAATATGGGACATGTAGAGCCGGCCGTCTGAGTAAGCGACTGGATCATTTGGGGTGGTGGTGTGTTTGATGTGAACAGTAATTGCATTTCGGTTGTAGGGATCGGTAATAAGTAGAGGACTACCGGGTTCAGTGGGTTGGAAATTTTGTTTGGTGATGACGTGGACTAAGGTTTCGCCTACTACATCTTCCATGGAAGCTAGAGGAAAATTGCGGAAGATGGCTTCGGTGGCTGCACGCATGTGGGTCATGTCTCCGCGGGCGCCAGCAACTAAATAATCGTGAATATCCCCACCAGCAGCAACAATCACATGGCGAATATTGGTTTGAATCTCGTTAGGTATGAGTTTTTTGATTGGGCCGGAGAAAGAAATGAGACGGTCAATGTCTTTTGCACTTGATGGAATAATATCCCGACGTTCAGAATATTGAACAGTACCACTGAGATACCAATCGAGATAATTATTAACTCGTGTGGCGTCGTCGAGTGTGACCTGAGTATTGCCGATAACTGGGAGTTGAGAATTTTTGAGATCAATAGTGATATCGAAGGGGACATGTTGGATGGCACATATTTGGTTGCCGCAATGGTAGAGACGGGCAGTATCTCTTGCGCCAGCAATTTGGTAGGTGTTGGCATTTTGAGGTGGGTCGGCTGGGTTGTCTAAAATAGGTAACCCATTCATGCCATCTATGGTCATATTGTCATAGGTGAAATTGCCACTGGTTTTGACTGGATTGGCACATTGGAAGGTCATTTGGCTTTTTTTTGGGATGAAAGGGTCGCAAGGATTGAAGGGATATGGTCGGAGTGGAGGAAGATCTTTTTCATTGTCAAGGGTCGAACCACAGGGGCGAGTAAGACGATTTACTTCTGGAACGACTCCTGTAGGAGCTGGGGGAGAAGAGAAAGAACTACAGTTTCCTTGCGTTGCACCGGGTCCCATCAGGCCGACATTAAAACCTCCACCAATGAATCCGACTAAGCCCCAGCCTTTCATGTAATAAAACGTTTCTCCAGAGCCAGCGCCAGCTATACCTTTTAGTTCGATGAGATCTTCAGTGTTTTTGAGGCCAGTACAGAAAATAAAGGTATTTTTGGGCCAAAATTTGACAAATTGGGATGTGTTGACGATACCACAGCCACCAATATATGGACTGTTTACTGGACAAAAAAGTTTTTCTCCGGTGGATCGGTTTACGTCTATGGGGACAATTTTGTGCGGATCTGATTGCCATGTTTGGCCTTCATTTGCATCGTGTATTGCCCACAAGGCGCCGTCGTTGGTGACTGGTTGATTTTGCCCATAAGATGGACAGCCGCCATCCGCAGCAACTAGCGTGTAATTGGATTTTTGATCTTGGGCCCAGCTATTACATGAAGGACCAAATGAACCACTGGTATCTTCTTGTCTTAATACCCCTCGGTTACTAATACAGAATTGTTCCCAATTGATATTTTTGTATTGTCTGACAGGGAAACCCTCTGAACATGAACCTTCACTTGAAAATTTAACGTGTTCACCCGTACTTAGATCGTGTTCTATAAAGCTTGGTCCTGCAATAAATTGTGTAAGATCAAGAGCGAAAGAGGATTTAGGGTGAAGTGAACTGAGTATTACACAGAAGACAAAAAAGAAGACAAATTTTTTCAAACCGCTTGTCATTTGTTTATTGTATCAAAATACAAACTAACTGCAGTTGGTAGTGAAACACACGGAGAAGTTGCCAAGATTTACACCTAGGAACTTACCAAAAATATTGATAATCATCCAGGCGGAGATAGCTAAAATCAGACCACCGATGGCGAAGGTAATGGTCTCGCGAGCCTTGGCAGCTCCTTTGTCGCCGCCTGAGCCGATATAGTTGATGCCACCGACGACGATCATGATGATGGAAATAATACCGATTAAGACTAGAGCGCCACTGATAAATTTGGCAAAGACCGTATCTAAATCTTTTAATTGTGCTGGAGGCATATGGATAGTATAAAACACAAAATCCCGCTAGGAAAGCTTTTGACTTTTGGCTAGCGGG
>CAZFGX010000002.1:0-31652 GCA_964518565.1 uncultured Gammaproteobacteria bacterium | reverse complement strand
CCCGCTAGCCAAAAGTCAAAAGCTTTCCTAGCGGGATTTTGTGTTTTATACTATCAACATGCCCCCAGCTCAATTAAAAGATTTAGACACAGTCTTTGCCAAATTTATCAACGGAGCCCTGATCCTCATAGGCATGATCTCGATCATCATGATCGTGGTCGGTGGCATCAACTATATTGGTTCCGGTGGCGACAAAGGTGCCGCGAAAGCCCGCGAAACCATCACTTTTGCCATCGCTGGTCTGATTTTAGCCGTATCAGCCTGGATGATTCTCAATATTTTTGGCAAATTTATTGGTGTAGATCTCGGCAATTTCTCCGTCTGTTTCACTGCCAACTGCAGTTAGTTTGTATTTTGATACAATAAGTTAATGAGCAAGAAACTCTATCTTCTCGTCTTCATTAGTCTATTCACAACTGGCCTACTTTTTTTAAATACTCACACCCCCACTATCCATGCCCAAATTGTTGCAGATGCCGCTCAACAATACACCGCAGACATAGAAAGATTCCTCGGCGGCGGAGCTGATGCATACTTAGCCTGGCAATACTCTGGAGACGCCTCAAACCCAATCGAAAATGACCCATACTCCTTTTTCAAAGGCGGTGCTTCGTGTAAGGCGTTAGCAGACTTAGGCGCTCCTGGAAAAAAATATGCAGGTAGAGTTGGCGTAAACATTTTTAATTTCCATAATCGATACAATGGCGGAAATGTAGATGGTCGAAATGTTGGCCCAATAGATTTAGCTGACCTAAAAAACAATTGTGGCACATCAATCGTTCGTTTTTTTGGTGATACGAACCCTAATGCTGTAATCGGCGCAATACAAGCATTAAATGCTAATGGAATGAAAGCAGTTGTTGCCTTACACAACTTTGCCATAGGCGGACAATTAAGCTTCTTTACTAACTATGCGACATACAAACAATACGCAGTTTCTTTGGCATCTCAAATTCAGCAAGCAGGTCTCACAGGAGCCATTTATTCTCTAGAACTGTCAAACGAGCCTCACTGTGGCTACGATCCATCGTGTGTACCTAATTATATAAATTGGGTCACAGATATGACTCAATCCATTAAACAAGCAGGTTTTAGTGGTCGAATAGCAATTGGCCAGGCGTCTACAATTTGGCGAGGAGATAGTCCCACACAAGGTACTCCCACTGATTTTTTCAGTACGAACTCTATTGCGGGTATAGATATTACCTCTGGACATCATTACGATACTGCAGGAATCTCTTTAAACCAAACAGCTTTAAATATTTCACAAGGGCTAGGAAAACCTTTTTATATTGGAGAAGCTGGTTTTGGAGGTGAATCAACTACTATAAGTAGTCCCGGAACCATTCCAGAAGTAAATCGACTCATCAGACCTTGCGGTTCAACATTGGCAAACGAAAAAGATCTTCCTCCTCTTCGTCCGTATCCTTTCAATCCCTGCGACCCATTCATTCCCAAAAAAAGCCAAATGACCTTTCAATGTGCCAATCCGGTCAAAGCCAGCGGGAATTTTACCTATGACAATATGACCATAGATGGCATGAATGCCTTACCTATTTTAGACAACCCAGCCGACCCACCTCAAAATGCCAACACCTACCAAATTGCCGGCGTCCGTGATACTGCCCGTCTCTACCATTGTGGCAATCAAATATGTGCCATCCAACACGTCCCTTTCGACATCACGATCGATCTCAAAAATTCTCAACTCCCAGTCATCGGCAATACCCAGGTCACTCTCGACGATGCTACCCGAGTCAATAACTATCTAGATTGGTATCTGAGTGGCACTGTCCAATACTCCGAGCGTCGAGATATCAATCCCTCAAACCCTCAAGATATTAACAGACTAATTACCTTCTCAGGCCCAATCAAAAAACTACTCCCCACCCAAATCCAAACCAATATTCGCCATGTCATTATTGCTGCAGGTGGAGATATCCATGACTACTTAGTTGCGGGAGCTAGAGGCGACATGACTCACATGCGTACTGCCACTGAAGCAATTTTCCGCAATTTACCATTAGCTTCAATGGAAGACGTAGTAGGTGAAACATTAGTGCACGTGATTACCAAGCAAAATTTCCAACCCACCGAACCCGGCAGCCCACTACTCATCACCGACCCTTACAATCGCAATGCCATTACGGTACATATCAAACACACCGATACTCCAAACGACCCCATCGCCTACTCTGACGGCCGCCTATACATGGCTCACATCCGCGAAAGTCTCTTTTTAGCTACAGTTTTACAACTGTATGCCAACCCCAAAGACTTCGGCAATCTCAAAACCAATCCAGCCGAAGCGTTAACTGATGTCGAAAAAGAAGCTATCATCAAGCGCATTGCTTCTGCTCCAGACAAAAACGCCCACAAAGGCTTACATACTGAAGATATTGTGCAAGTCCGTTGGGGTGAAGGCAACGGCCTCTATGCCCACACCCCTACTCGAAACACCGAAATCATCGACAATCCCATAAATATTGCTGCAGGAGTAAATCTTGTCGTCAAAAATAGTGCCACTTACACCTTTGTTCCTCCTATTCTGTACGACGGTATGGCTCCAGCCCCAGATGCCCCAATAGAACTCACCCGCACTACCAACGCCAGTTGTGGTCTCAGTGCCATCAGAATTCCTGGCGACAATCTCACCGACAAACAAAGCTGGTCTCTCAAAGCCACTCTTACCTACACTACAGTTTTCAAATACGACCCCATCCCAAACCCTCCAAATCCAAACGTTTGTGTTAATGACGGCGACTGTAATGGCAAGCCTTTATATTGTGACCGACCACTTGTTGCCTGTGCCGACCCAAATATCTGTCTATCAAACCCTACATTGTTTTGTTGTGTTCACGGCGGTGAAGTAGAAGCTCAAGGCACATGTAAATGGCCAGCTACTTTCAACGCCCCCACCCAAGGCAATGTCCAAGTCTCTACCCAAACCCCATTTGTCGAAGATATTTACGACAAGCTTGTCTCCGGTGGCAAATCAGTCCTTCGCCGATTTTTACCCCACAAAACCCCAGCACTTGTTGCGACGAACACTTGCTCAAAAGAGTATATAAAGGGTGAATATATTGGCCTCAGTCAGCTCACCCCGCGGTTCAACCCCGTAGATAGCTGTGTCCGTAGTGTTGCCACGACTGTTACCTACACCTCAAATCCATCTACTCCACTCAGCCAACACACCAGCATCCCTGGTGGCGGCACCAAGACTGGTACTGGCGAACTTTTCTTCCCCTATCTGGGTAGTATTTTTGATTACTTTTTAGGCAGCGGTAGCGAAAGTCTGAATTTACAACGCATGCTTCGACCAAAAGGCGTGACTGGAGCAAATACTCCAGTCACCAATCCAGTTCCCGCTCCCGCCAGTCCAACAAACGCAGATATCAATTCTATTGCAGCCAAATATAATATTCCGGCTTTCTTTATAGACGCTATTTGGAAAATTGAAACCGATCGCAATCCTGGCAGTACAGGTGCATGTACATGTGCCACAGAATTTGCCGCCAACCGCGCGTGCGGACCTATGCAAATGACCCAAGGCGCTTACAATTTAGTTACCAGTCCCGCCGAAAGGAATACTCTCCTTGCCTGCCGACTCCCAGACGCGTTTGAATTGGCCGCCCGGTTACTACTCGTCAAAAAATATGGCACCTACATCAACACTGGCGGTATCGATGCCAGCGAATATTATGTTACTGGTCGCTACTATGGCGTAAACAATTGTGAAGTTGGCGATATCACTCGCTGGGGTCCAAATTATGGCTACTGTGATGCAGTTCATTGTCTGCTGTATGACCCCACTGGCAACAGCTGGCCCGGACCGGGTCGTCCCCCAGCCATCACCCAATGTAGTCGCCAAACCTGGGCACCTCCTGGTATTTTAGTTGAGCCCACGCCAAATCCAAACGATCTCAATCCCATTATCTCTCCACCTGTTTTTGGCCCAGCTGGCGGAAACAACAATCTTCCTACACCCGGCACCCCTGGCGGCAACCCATCCCCTGCAATTCCCGGATCATTCTTACTTGCCAATGGCACTCGCAACAAATATCTCTGGCCACTCGCTAGTAATTCCCCTGCCAATATGCCAATTGGTTCAAATGCGCAGTTTCAAGGCGCCGGTATTACCAATCGCGGTGGTACCACCTTTGCCCAAGACCAAGACATCATCGTCCTCAACGACACCAGTGGTTACCCAATGCGTCAACTCCAACGGTTCCAAGGTTTTGGCTGGGGCGACGGCACCAATCGCTGTGCTATCACAGGCAGTCTCAATCAATCTATTCCCGTCCCAGATAATTGGGTCATGCCTGACAATGGCGAAAACAACTCTGCCTCAATTCTTCTTCCAGATGGCAGAACCATCAAACAAAACCAACCTCTCACTCGCTGTAATGCTGGTGGAGCCGTTACCTCAGGATATTTATTTAATGATTTAGATATTTATGGCACAGCATTCGGTGGACCACATGGTGGTTCAGGTTTAGGTGGTGTAGGCCTAACTATAAAAATCGGTGAATTCACTGCTGGCCGTATCAACCACGCCATGGGTGTAAATCTCTGGGCCCAACAATACTATTACAGCGGCTGTCAGCCAAAATGGCCAGCTACGTCAGTCGATGGATACTGTGGTGGAGTCTACGGTGGTTCAAACCCAAATTTCACGCCCGGCACATTATTAGCCCTCAAATCAGATTTCAATGTGTCCTCTCTCCAAACCACCCCTGGCAAAATTATTGCCCAAGCCTTCAAAGATTATGGCGCCTATGTCGGGGATGATACGTATTGGAATGCCTGGGCTATCTGGACCCAACAAAATTATACCGATTCAGTCACTTCTGAATTCCAAAGATTATATGGCTACTCGATGCGCCAAGATGGCGGCAGCAACAGTGCCTTTATGCAAGATATTCGTCAAATCTTTAGTTCTTTAAATATGGTGGTCAACAATAGTTCTGGCAGTGTTGGCGGTGGAGGTACGCCACTTGTTCCGCTCGCCCCACCTATTGGCAATTAGTCCAAAATCCGCTAATGTATAATAAACCATGAACAAAAAAGGTGTATTTTTTCTTCTGTTCATCACCCTCGTTGGCACGAGTCTCTTCCTCAATCCTTCAATATCTCAAGCTGCTTGTTACAATATCGGTAACCCGATACCAGTAGTTGCATTGGCAAACATTACTGCATGTAAAGCGAGTGAAATTTCAAACGGTGGAACCTGTGAATTATGTGCAACAGCTACATATGCTTGTAATGCATCAGTTCCGGGAGACACCTGTGCCAACCACGGTGGTACATATGCCAATCCAATTCAATCTTCTCCTGTAGACTGGTTTTGTAAGGGTGGTGTCGACGCCAATCCGCTCTGGTTCGATCCCAAAGTTTGTACCTTTGCCGACAAAGTCTACAATGCCCCTGCTGGGGAAATTTTCGGTGAAAGATATACATATGCTCAAGTAAATTGGATCGTCAATTCTCTCGCCACTCAGTTCTTAGCCATCATGGGCAAAATGATCACGGCCTTTTTCATCCCCGGCTCAAATCTCTTCTCCCAAGCCAATACCCCGCAACTCGCTCAGAATCCTCACTCCTTTGTCGCCTACCTTTCAGATATGTCCTCCATTCTCAAATCCCAGCCACTTTCTGGAATCGGCTCAGTCAACACTTTTCTTTCAAACTTCGATTTAGCCACAGTTGCCCACGCCCAGGGATACGGATTTGGTTCACTCAACAGTCTTCAGCCGCTTTGGACTGCTAGCCGAAACACCGCCTATATTTTAATGATCATTCTTCTTATTGCTTCCGGTTTTGCCATCATGTTCCGCGCCAAAATGAACCCCCAAACAGCCGTCACACTTCAGCTCATGATCCCCAAAATTATTCTTACGCTCCTTTTCGTTACCTTCTCTTACGCAATTGCCGGACTTGTAATTGATGGAGTCTTTGTGGTGCTCAGCTTCACGATCTACATGTTCGCTCAATTTGCCAATGGTATATTTCCAAACCCAGCCGGATTAATAAATGTCTTAATTTACAATCCCCTAATACTCTTTGGTTTACTGATTTTAAATGCTGGCCGGACACTAACCAATGCCGGAGTAGTCACCACCATCCTAGGACCAATATTAATGATTGTTTTGTTTGTGATTATGTTATTTTTGGTCGTCAAAGTTTGGTGGATGCTTATCAAAAGCTACATCATGTTCATACTCAAAATTATTATTGGCCCTTGGCAAATCATGCTCGGTCTTCTACCTGGGAATAACGGTTTTGCTGCTTGGCTTCGCGGACTAATCGCCGACGCAAGCGTATTTGTCATCGTACCTCTGATGCTCGTCTTCACGCTGGTCATGTGGACGCCTCCACCAGGCACTATAGAAAGCCTAGCCGCATATTTACCAGGAATCGGAGACATTCTCAAGGCCGAAACCAGCTTAATTACTCCTATAGATATTGGTGGGCTCCCCCAAATGCCCATCCTAAATGGGCTACTCTCTTTCGGTGGTGGTTTATTCCGACTAGTCGTCGGTTTCGCCCTCATGAGTTTGATCCCCAAGGCTGCTGAAATGGTTCAAGCCGCACTAAAAACTCCAGCATTCAAATACGGCAACGCCATCGGTGAAGCTCTCGGCTTTGCTGCCGTTGCTGGTTCAGGATTCGATAGTGCCAGGTCGTGGATTAATCAACGCCGTGGCCGACCGCAAAGCGGTGACGCTTCTGGAAATCCTAAATCAGGCGAATTCCCCAAAGATACCATTGATCCTAGTATTATGTCTGGTGGATCAGGAACTACTTACAACACGGGCCAATCTCAAGCCATGACCACTACAAACCCAGCATATAGACGTAACCGAACAGATGTAGTCGACGGAGAATGGCGAGAGGTTCCAAGTACAAAACAGATCTCAGGTCCAGCCAAACAACTACCTCCTCAAGGTGGATCCAGTAACAAAAGCTAAACTTGTTTAAAAATCCCCATCAATGTCTTCCAAATAGATTTCAAAAATGGTAATCCTGCCTTAGCAGTATCTCCAAAATCTTGAGCCATATTTGACGGATACAACCCCTCATACTTGAGCACTCGCACAAAATCCGCCATAAATTCGTTGGTCATTAAATTCGAAGAAGATTTGATCAGGGATTGCTCCATCGATTTCAACAATTCTTGTTGAATCTGTATATCGTTCAAAAACGCGATCGAGTTATCTTTACCTTTTCGTTTTTGTTCTTCTACTTCCTCATGTTTTCTATTAAATTCATGACTAAATACAAACAAACCTAACTCAATCAGTATTGCATTTCTACGATTTCCATACATAAAAGTGTGCCCCTTTTCATCTTTTCGTTCACTCAAATCAAACCCATCTTCAGGTCTGTTATACACACTAAACAACATAGACATACCCCCAGCTGCTTGTTTAGCAAAATTTTCTACCGTAGGAGTATTAACAACTTCTTCAATATTCTTCAAAGTTCCGGTGGCTTTCGATAAAAATACCAACCATTCTGCATACGAACCTTGAGCTGGTTGCAGTTTATCTACATTAATTTTAGAAAAATCTGTCCAGCATGGGTCATTTCCTCGCAAATACCCCTGACTCCATAATAAATAGCTCGGATAACTGCCTATCAAGGCTGGAATATTTAACTTTCGCATCGTTGGGCTGTCATACTCCAAAGTAGAAGATCCGGGAGAATAAATCTTTTTGGCTAGTTGCGGATAAGCAGACCAGCGCAACTCTTTTCCCCGTTTACGCTCCAAATATCTAACTGGATTCATCAAATATGACAAGTTACCATAATTTGCGCTGTCAAAAGTCTCTCTTGCTCGCTCTGCTTCTACACCCCATAGCTCCAAAACACCTGCCTCGACCGATTGTTTTACTAAATCAGGTTCAGCTTGGTTACGAATTTGTTCCGCTTGTTTATTAATTTCTGACAAAGACACCACTACCCCACCTTCCAATTTTCGATCCGTAGTCATAAATGAATCTTCCCAATAAGAAGCTGTCTTTTTTGGCCAATTTGTTTTGGCTCCATCTAGTTTTTGTAAAAATCGCAACGACGTACCAAACCATCGCTCCAACCGCTTTTGACCACCATTAGTATCAGTGGAAAAAGTATTTACCGTCTCTTCGTCAGTTTGCCATCTACCAGCTGCACCTTGAGGGTCATCAGCCCGTCCAATATTTCGATACTCAGTACGTCGATTATAAATAATTAATGAATCATTCATTTCAGTAGCCAAATCTACCAAATCTTTTCTATTCACCTTCTCACCACTTCCTACATATTGCGTCATTTCTGTAAGCGCCGATTTTGCATATCTTCTACGATTCTCGTCTGATGTTTTCCATAGATCAGTCATTAATCTTGTTACTCGATTCTGCAAAGCAGCACGTTCACCCGCAACGATCAAATAAGCATCTTCTAGAGTAATTCTCGATTGGTTATTAACCGCCCCTTTCAAAAGACTTTGACTCACCACATCCACCATTTTTTGTCTATCTGCCCGTTGTCCTACAAACTCTCGCTGACGAACGGCATTTTCCAAATATTCTCGAAGCCCCGGCTGATCACTTGCAGGCACATTTCTCAAAATCTGCTCCACTTCCTGAAAAGTTTTAGGCATATGTTCGACAAAAACAGCAGCAGAATTTTTTATTGCGCCTATATCAATATGCCCTTTTTTTTGTCTAGCCTCATACTCTCGAGTATCATAAACAATAGTTCTATCTCGACCTCTTTTATTCTCGTTCAAAACTTTTCCTACTTCAACCAATGCTCTTTCTGCTTCATCTTTAAAAATCTGTTCCTGCAAACCCCCAAATTCTTTTTGCGCCCAATCCCAATCTGGAATCTCAACCATTGAAAATCGTTCTTTAGTTAAACGCTCTAAAGGCTTCATATATACAGGATACGACCCTTCCAAAGCCGCTCTAATTCGTCTATCAATTTCTTGAACAAATTGCGCCTCTGTTACTCCACGACTCTCGATAAAAGCCATAAAATCATCAACTCTTACTCTTTTTTCTTGCCTTAAAGCTCGAATCATATCCGCATCTGCCTTCGAATCAACATTCAATCTATCTAATCTTTTCTGTAAATCTTCAAACTTTATATCAGCATACGGACCTCGCTTCTTTTCCTCTTGTTTTGCCTTTTCTTGTGTTTGTTTCTTTTGCACCTGTAAAGATATATTCTCTATCGGATCAGTTGTTTGTAGAGCAGCTTGCCAGTCAATAGAATATCTTCCCAAGCTTTCAGATTTCGACAAATCTACACCACCAGTTACTCTACCAGCAGAATCTATCTGTGGCATATTCCGCTGTATTGCAGCCAAAATTGGTGCACTTGGTTTTTCACCAATTCTGATAGTATCCACCAAGTTCATTTGCGCCCAAACCAAATCAGCCATTTTTTCTGATTGAAAGTTCATATAAGCTAGAGCCAATCTAGCATCCACAGTCGACAAAGGCGTAGTTCCATCTGGCATATGCATATATTGAACCTGGCGAGCCGATTCAGATGAAACTGCCTTTCTAAGTGAATCCGCTACCATAGCAGCATCTAAATTTTTTCTTCCTGACAATTTACCAACAGCCGAATTAACGATCCCTTGCAGCACATTCTCCGCACCTAGTTCGTGCACTGCCCTCGCAGACAATTCATCAATCCTCGATTTTATAATTGCCACATCAGACTCACTTCTTTGCCCTCTCTTCATTTCTGAAACTAAAACACCAAACTCCGCTGTGGAAATATCCACATCGGGACGATATCCTGATTCTCTTCCTTCAGCCATGCTCAAATTATACCTCAAATAGTCTACGAAATCAATACACTATAGGCCTAGCGTGAAAACAGTTCCTTGCATTCCTTGCTTCACGATATACAGTAGAAGAATACATGGAACAGCATCCTATTCCCCAAAACATTTCTTCATATGAATTTCGCCTCGTAGGCGACATGACTCTCAAGCAATTTTTTCAGCTTTCTGGCGGAATAATCGTTGGTCTAATCATCTTCCGTTTGCCACTATACGGCATCGTGAAATACCCTCTCATTTTCATATCTGTCTTCACTGGTGTTGCCATGGCCTTTATTCCTCTCAATGGTCGGCCTTTTGGTCGGTGGATCACTGCCTTTTTACGCGCGATTTATTCCCCCACAGAGTTCGAATGGGCACCATCTATTCCACCCACTAATACTGCCCAAACAAATCCGACCACAAACCAGACAGTTACCAGTCCTACTACTACCACGGCAGTACCTGTCTCAACACCACCAGTTTCAGCCCCACCACCTCCGCCACCTGTTCAACCAACTGCACCAACCCCTGCTATACCCACCTCAACCTCAGGTGTTCTTCTAACTGCCGAGGTCATCCCTGATACCAAAGCTCCAAAAACCTCCTTGCCCATTAAGCCAAATCAAACCGAATTCCATGACGCCAGCTCATTTCAACCTCCACCACCTCCACCACCTCCGCCACCTGCACCCTCAAAACCTATTGAAACTCCGGTATTTCAAAACCAACCCACAATTCCCGACGTCTCACCAGCTCCAATCTCAACTACTCCTCCCCAATCAACTATTCTCCCCAAAATAAAGACGGCTCCTGCACCATCCACTCCCACTGCCACAAATACAAATCTCCTTTACACACCCACTATTGCCAATATCATCAGTGGCTTAGTCACCAAACCCAACAGTGACCCACTTGAAAGTGCCATCATCGAAATCATCGATTCCCAAACCAGCATCCCAGCTCGAGCGTTACGCACAAATCGTTTAGGCCAATTCCAAATTGCCACCCCACTTGCAGTTGGTAAATATGTTATTCAAACTGAAAAGGACAGTTATATTTTTGATCCAGTCTCTATTGATATCAACAACACCATAATTCAACCAATTATTATCAGCGCCAAACAAAATGCCAATTCCTAGCACCCAGGATTTCCTCGATCTCGAGGACATCACCCAAGACATCGTCCTCAATCGGGACGGATCAGCTTGTTTAATACTCGAAGTTGCCGCCATAAATTTCGGCTTATTTTCCGAAAAAGAGCAAGAAGCCACGATTTACGCTTATGCCCAACTTCTCAACTCACTCACCTTTCCTATTCAAATAGTCATCATGTCCAAACGCAAAGATATCAGCGAATACCTTGGATTATTGGATAGAGCTTGGGAAAAAGAGTCGTCACCAAAAATCAAAGACCAACTCGCCAAATATCGCGACTTTATTAAATCCATTGTTCGTCAAGGCAATGTCTTAGACAAGAAATTCTATATTTCTCTTCCTTTTAGTTCTCTCGAATTAGGTCTTAGCCACAATATGGCCACGACATTTGGTACGAAGAAACAAAACAGTGTCCCCAAAGCAGATTTAGTGGAACGCGCCCGCACCAATCTACTTCCAAAACGTGACCATCTCATCCGCTTGCTCGCACGTATTGGCCTTCGTGCACACCAAATGAATACTCAGGAGCTACTTCAGTTCTTCTTTGAAGCCTACAACCGCGATACAATCGGAGTAAAAGTCACTCATCCAAATGAAATTCCTGCAGTAGATTCCACATCATGAAACCTAAAAACACAGCCACACCAAAACCCATAAAATCTTTGGCTTCGGCCAAAACTATTCAAGACATTATCGCTCCTCAAAAAATTAGTGTAGATTTCACTACCTTAAAAATGGATGATCATTTTTTCCGTACAGTCATGGTCTCCAGCTATCCTCGCTTTGTCGTTGCCAACTGGCTCTCACCAATTATCAATTTCGACCACTCACTTACTCTTTCCATGTTTATCTACCCAGTAGAAAGCAAATCTACACTAGACGATCTCCGCCGCAAAATTGCTGAAATGGAAGCTGAAATTAATACTGATATCCAACGCGGCCGAATTGCAGATCCTTCAACTCAAGCCAAACTTGAAGACGCCCTAGCTCTCCAAGACCAACTAGTTAAAGGCATTGAGCGTTACTTCCAATTTAGTTTTTATGCCACCATTCCCGCCGAATCCCAATCCGAGCTCAACACCATAGACAAACAAATTCGTAGTGTCATGGCTTCTCTCTTAGTCTCCGCCTTTCCCAGCTCACTTGAACAAGGCCAAGGCTTCAAAACAACCCTGCCAATGTGCGCAGATTATCTTGGAGTCACGCGCAACATGGACACCACTTCCCTCGCCACCACCTTCCCTTTTACCTCATCGGAACTCAGTAGCAATGAAGGTATTTTGTACGGCATAAACGAACACAACGGTTCTTTAGTTGTTTTTGATCGTTTTAGCCTCGAAAATGCCAATTCGGTAGTCTTTGCCAAGGCTGGTGCAGGAAAATCCTACATGGTCAAACTCGAAATCCTTCGCTCACTCATGTTTGGTATCGAAGTCATCGTCATCGACCCAGAAAATGAATACAAATCACTATGTGACGCAGTTGGAGGTGAATATATCAACTTCTCTTTCAACTCTACCAATCGGATCAATCCATTTGACCTGACAATTTTGACGCAATTTTCAGAAGAAAACGAACTAAATCTCAAAATCCAATCACTCCACTCCATGTTCAAAGTCATCATGGGAAATCTAAATCCTAGTGAAGATGCCATTCTCGATCGTGCCCTCACTCAAGCCTACAAAATGAAGGGTATCACCGCCGATCCCGCCACTCAACGTCGAGACCCTCCTCTTATGGAAGACTTATTTAAATCTTTAGTCGGCATGGAAGAACCCATGGCTCAAAGCTTAGCCGACCGCATCGAAAAATTTGTCAAAGGTAGTTTTGCCGGCATTATTGACCAGCCATCAAATGTCGTTCTCAAAAATCCGTTTACTGTTTTTTCAGTTCGCGACCTAGAAGATTCGGTCAAACCTATCGCCATTTTTATTATCTTGGACTACATCTGGACAAAAATGCGTCGCGATCTCAAAAAACGCATATTAGTAGTTGATGAAGCCTGGTACCTCATGCGTTCACCTGATTCAGCAGCTTTCATGTACGGCATTGCCAAACGCTGTCGCAAATATTTCATGGGTCTTACCACAATCAGCCAAGACGTCGAAGACTTTCTTAGTTCTGACTATGGCAAACCAATCGTTACCAACTCTTCTATACAGGTACTCATGAAACAGTCCCCTGCAGCAATTGATAAAGTTCAACAAGTCTTCTATCTTTCTGAAGGAGAAAAGCATTTACTTCTTTCTGCCAACGTCGGAGAAGGATTGTTTTTTGCCGGCAACAATCACGTAGCCATCAACTTTGTGTCTTCGCCTGATGAACACACGCTCATTACCACTAGACCTCAAGATATTCTTAAACAACGCCAAGCAGAACAACAAAATCAACAAACACAATGATCGCTATACCCAAAGTACTCAACTCTCAAACCTACACTCAGTTTGAACAAGCTCTAGTCACCATCTTGGGCGTCGAGCTAGAAAAAATTCAATCCTCAAAAGAAGGCTTAGAAGGGTTTAAAAAATTTCATGATGATTTTTTAAAAATTGCCGAAGCCACACTCACGAAAGTATATGCAGAAAAAACTCCCTTTTCTGTCAAGAAATACCTCTCAACTGCGAAATTTCCTACCGAACTCGACCAGTTTATAGATGACATTCTTGTAGTCAATTTACTGCTGAAAAAAGCAGCAGCTCTAGCGGATATTACCACCCCAGACGAATGGCAAGCCGGATTCAAAGAAGGTTTGGCCCATGCCGAAGAAATAAAAACCAGTGCTGGAGATATCTCCTCAGCCAAACCTCAAATTTCCAAAGTTATTGGCAAACACATCCAACAACTCTCACCCGAGGCTATCGACGCTTTAGCCGAAATTTGTGTTGCCATTTCCATCACCCACCCAGAGATTATTCCTCCAGTTATCGCAACAGTTACCCACTCCGAACACCCTACTGGCAATCCAATAGCCCTCGAAACCCTTCTCGAAGCAGCTGGACCTATCGCTACGTTATTACTCAACAATGATAATCCAGCCAGCACCTCAGTAAATGCCGCAGTCTACTACGAAGAACAGCTTCGAGATATTTACAAAAATAATCCCCTTGCCGAACCAGTAATTATAAATCTAGTCGCCGCCAGACTCGCCAATGCCCCCAGCAACTATTACCAAATAATTCTTGAAAATGAACACATCGATACCACTACTATCCAAATTACTCAAAAAACTCTGGAACAAGCTGCCGAACAAATTGCTTCAGGTGAACCAGAAGCTGCCGTTGATAGTCTCTCCCTCCAAACCCCTCAACAGTATGCCGAAGAGCTTGTCGAGCAAACCCAAGAAAAAATTTCCGAGTCACAAGCCAGCGAGCTAGAAGAGACGCTTCGAGAACAAAACACAAACAACCAAACTCCTTCATATGTAGCAGCCTTAGTTACTGCCTCTGAAATAATTGAGAAAAATTTCCCCAATACCGGCCAAGAACAAAAGCTTGCCTGGCTCGCCCCAGTAGCTGAAACGGTTGTCAATCAAACCCTAGACATATCCAAAGCTACCAGTGAACTATCTTTTGCCGGCATACCCGCCGAAGCCGCCACTGTGTTAGCCAAAGCAACAGCTCAATCACACGGCCATCCACCCTCCTCCTCCCTCTTCTCCCAAAATCCCAGTCTTCCTGTGGAAAATTCTTTAAACACATTCCTCACAGCCATTGGCATCTCCGAATCTTCCGCCTCTCAAAATCGACTCATTCCTCAAATCGAAAAACTTATCAAAACTGGTCATGCCACAGAAGTTGCCCCACTTATAGAAAAAACCTTACAACGTCCCACAGACCCCGAATTCACGACACAAATAAACGCAGCTGTAAATACTATTTCAGATCTGTGGGCTCCACCCACTGCCAGAGTGGCCAACACCACCAGTATTCAGCTCCAAAACCTTATAGCCGTCAGCAATCCGGATGCTCTGAAGTCCCCTCAAGTTTCATCAGCAGTTTCTCAAACCTCTTCATTAATTGCACAAAATGTAGCCCGACCAACAATCGAGAAACAAATTACCACCACACTCATCCCAGCCATTCAAAATTCATCTGCAAAACCAGTAAATCCCGAACTATTTATAAGTACGACAAACAACTACGCCGCCAGCCAAGCACATCCTTCGGCTGTCGCCACTCAACAAGTAAAAAATTTATTGACGGCTGCCGGCATCTCCACAGAAATAATCAAAAATCCATCAGTTCAGAAACAATTAGCTCAAATCGATGTTTTGCTTGAAAAAGGCGCTCCAAGACAGGAAATTCGCAACAAAATTACCCAAGACATTATCCCTTCTATCGAAAAACTCCGCGGTCAGCCTATCCCCACGAACCTAGCCAGTGCAGTAAATATCACTATTCAGTCTCTCCAAGACAACACGCCAGCATCCTATATCGCACATCAAACCGAAGCCAATCTGACGCTCGCAGGAGTACCATATCAAGTCTTTAGCCAGCCAAGTATAGCGAATGCATTTTCTCAACTAAGCTCTGCCTCAAATATTTCGACTGTCAAAAACATTATTGACCAACAAATTTTGCCGCAAATAGAAATTCAAACCAAACAACAAATACCTGCCGATATGCGCCAAAAAATCACCCAATCAGCAGAAAATAATTTCTCCGCCCCTCTACCAGTACAAATAATTGCTACAAATCTAAAGGCTGCAGTACTTGCAACCCAGCCACCAGCCTCCGACAATAGTGCATACATTTCCACAGTTGACACCCAATCCGCAAAAATTCCCGGTAATCCCAACATGTCACTCACCCTACCCATACCGCAAATAGCCTATACATCCACCCTCTCCACACTTGCCCCTGTAATCAACAAACAAACATCTTCAAAAGCCGCTTCAGCTGCCAAAAACCAAATCGCTACGATTCTTACCGCCAGTGGAATCGCCAGTACTACCCTCAACAGCCCAGAAATTCAAAACCAAATTCAGGCAATCGGTGAAAAAATCCAAAAAGGCACCAGCAATTTCCTCATCCGCAAAGATATCGACAAAATTATTGAAGTCATTCAAAAAAAACAAGGTGTTCTCCCCACTGCCGTAGCTACGTCGGTAAATGTCGCTGCTACCAACTATCCCAGCTCAGAAACTCTGACCAGTACCCAAATCTATGCCCAGCAACTGCAAAACAATCTAAGTTTAGCCGGCACACCTAAAAACGTTTTCTCTACTCCCAGTGTTTCTACTGCTTTAATAGAAATAGAATCGGCTCCAAATCTAGCCACAGCCAACCAAATCACCCAAAGCAAGCTTCTACCAGCAATCGAATCCCAATCAAATACACCACTTCCTGCACCGTTTGTTTCCGCGATAACCACCCCCCCCGTCCAAGTCGCTCCTGTCGCCGTCACCACAACTGCCGCAATACTTGCCACTCAAAATCTTTTCAATCTTACATCTGAACAAGTTGATCTCCTCAAACAATACGCCAACAATCCGCAAATAGCCTCTTCACTTCCACAAAATATCACCCAATCATTTAATTCTATTCAACAAACAATCAAGCAATCACCTCAATATGAAGATCAAATAGCCCTTGCACTAAAATCCCTCCCCACAAACCTCGACAACTCGACGCTAAGAAACATTTCTCAAATCATCGCCTCATCTCCAGACAATCAAACAGCAATACAGCGTATCAGCCAAATTCCTTCAGTAAACAATCTGGACTTTGCCACCAATATTTATGATCAAGTTCAACAAAAACTGACTACACCCGTCTCTCTACCTCAAACATACCTGAGGCAAATTACCCAGCTCACTCAAGAAGCAAAACAATTAAGCACCGATCCAAAAGAACAAATCCAATACCTCTCAAAAAACCTCTCCAAACTCTTACCTATTTCCGATTCTACAGCTACGAATCTAAGTCAATTCTTACTAACCACCCCTATAAATAATCCCAAAGCATCACAAGTCTACAGTCTGATGGCCAATCTCAACAATCCAGCATCTACAGTAAATATCGAAAAACAGCTCAAACCAGTAACTAAAATCGGCATTTCCAATGAAAAAGTTCTAGAGATTGTTGTCAAAAATCGTTTTTCAGATACAGAAACAGCCAAAAAAATCCTCCTAAATAAATATGACATCGCAGCTATTCTCTCTAGTAATCCCTCATCTACCCCAAGTGTCGAACTGGTTCGAGAAAGTTTGCTTCAAGCTGGTATCAACCTTCAAGATGTTGGCCGATTATCAGATAAAGACCTCTTACGATTAAATGCTTCATTTTTGCGTCTCAACCCCCCAAATGTTCTAAACAATGCGATTTCAAATCCTGAAATTGCCGTCTCTTTGTTAACCTCCTATCCCTTTTCTACTTCAGATACGCTCAAACGGACCACAGAACGCCTATTCCAAAACCCCAAAAACTATGACTTGGCATTGCGTCAACTACTCGGTTCCACTCTTTCCCAAGAAATGAAACGTCAACAACTCGAACAAGCCATCATTCTCTTATCTCAAATCTCCATCAAAGAACAACAACGACTTGCAGTCAGTGGTCCAACTCCAAACCAACATTTACAAAATTATCTTGATATGTCATTAGCCTATCTCAAAAACACCAACCCCAAACTTTCCACTGCCATCACTCAATTTCAAACCAAATTCTCAGACCCAAACAAACCCTTTAGTCAGACCGAAGCGCTTCGTATCCTACTCATTCTCCAATATCAAAAACAATTTGGCGATCTCAGCCAGATTTCTCCAGAGTTTATTCGCTACATTACTTCGTCAGCAAACATCTTAGGACAAAATCGCCAGTTTCTTAACCCAAAATGGATGGCCAGCGTTCGTTTACTTGCCAAAAATCCTGATACAGCAATTCAAATTGAAAAGGCCATTGGCGGAAAAAACTTTCAGGCACTATTGTCATTGATTGGCCAATTCAATGCCGCTGTGCCATTTATCAAAGCGTTAGTTAATCCAGACCAGTTCATCCAAAGCAAAATTGAATCAGCACTTCTAAAACAATTAGCCAAAACCCGTTTAGGTAAGATACTTGCCGAAAAAGCAGCTGCCACAGGTATTAAAAAGGGGTTAGGTGCCACTCTCGGCAGCCTAATCCCTATCCCCGGAGTGGGTACGGCTGTTGGTTGGCTAGCCTCTGACGTGATTGGAAAAGTAGTTTCAAAAACGGCAAAATTTATAAAAGAAAATGCTCCCGTAATAGTCGCGGGCACTATAGGTATTGGAGCCAGCATTGTGAGTGGCAGCGTAGTTATAGGTACTGGCGTAGCCGTCACTAGTTTTTTTACCGGCACTACACTCATGGGAGGCTCTCAAGCTTCAATCAAAGCTGCGAATGCAATTGGTGGATTTTTTATCACTCTTGCCTTAACTGTTGTCACAATTGTCATTACTCCTCTAGTAATAACTTTACTTACCATTCCAATAGTTATGGCATTTTTCCTCTTAGTAATAAACAATAGTGCCTATGTTGTTCCTGTTTCAAACCTGACTTTTGTCAATACTCAACCCCAAGGTAGTGATACAACTTTTATAAATGTTTCTGGCTGTCCATTATCCGCAATAAGTTCTTATCGAGTCCCTTCTTACAATCCCCAAGCTGAAGCAGCACTAATTGCTCTCAATCGACGATCAGGTTCTTTAAACTTAGCTGGACACGGGTCAACTCAATATTGGAACACGCTTGGAGCCGCCTGTAGTTATGGATTACCACAGTTCGTTGCCTGTAGAGGACCAAACAATACCAACAACGTTTGTAATCTAGGAAACAATGGCTGTCCATTTTATGGCTATGCCCTTGACATTTTTCCGCCAGTTTCAGGCACACTTGCCCCAGTCTTTCTTCCTACAATGAATGGCCAAAATGTAACTTGGCTATATGACAATTTTAGATATGTAAACGGTTCAGATGGATACACGTTTAGATATCGTGACACCACAGGGAAATACAAGCTCACACTTACTCACATTCAAGACAACCCCGTTACAACTGGCACTCTAGTATCAGGTACTCAAATAGGGTTTTTATTTAACCAAGGCAGCAATACTCACTTACATATTGAATTACAAATTGACAATCAGTATGTTAAACCAGAAAGCTATCTTTGTGGAGGTTCTAACTAAGTGTTAGCATAAATATATGTTTAACCAACTCAAAAAAAACAAAAAAATATTAATGATTGTTGGCATTCTATCTGGAATTTCCTTGATTTTTATCCTAGGTTCAGTCAAACCTAGCCAACAGCCCAACCCCAACAATCCTACTCCAAACACCTCGCCTACAATCACAAATGACAAAATAGAAATCATTTCGTACTTTCCTCCCAAAAAAAGTGTCTCAGCTCTCGCGTTTCCAAACACTGCCCTAGTATTTGAACTCAATAAACCCATAACCCAAAATCAAATCACCTTTAATATCAACCCTACCACCAATATAAATATATATTTAGGTGATAGCGGAAAACGTATCTCTATTTCACCACAAGATCCATGGGAATTAAAAACCGAATACACAATCAAACTAGAGATAAAAAACGGTCCCATATTTGAAAACACATTTCAATTTATTAGCCCGTCAGAGGAAAAATATACAGTTCCCAAAAACCAAGGTGGTATCTAAACACGCACAGGCATTATTAAATGTACCAAAGTCTGCTCGTCCACCAGCTTCCATACCCCCGGAGCCAAACTTCCATTACTCTCAAATACAACACGTTCCTGATCAACACTCGCCAAAAAGTCCAGTACATATCGATAATTAAACGCGATATCCAAATCATCTCCAACGACTTCAACATCTAACACAGCATCACTCTCACCAGAGGCTGAAGCAGATGAGTAAATCCGAAATTCTTGGCCTCGAACAGCGAACTTTACAATGTTATTCGAATCTCTAGCAAAAATAGCCACAGCTCTCACAGCTCGAATCAATTCTTCTCTATCAAATACAATCCTGGTTTTATACGCTGGAGGAATAATTTTTTCTACATCAGGAAAATTTCCTTCCAATACTCTGGAAACCAACTCAGTTTTATCATAAACAAACACCACTTGATTATTATCTGAAACCACACTCATCTTCATTTGCTCCTTCTTTCCCTCTTGCACTATTTTTGCTAGCTCAGCTATTGCTCGAGCTGGCAAAATTACCGAATTCAACAAATCCAACTTAGCCCCCAAAAGTCGCTTTGTTGTCATTCTGAAGCCGTCAGTTGCTGTTACAACCAAATCATCGTCAATGCTTCGAATCTGCACACCAGTCAACACAGGTCTACTTTCATCAGTTGCTGCCGAAAAGGCAATCTGTCGATGAATATCGACTATCAAATCCCGATGAATCTCCACAAACCTTTCCGAATCACCAATATGAGCAAATACCGGAAATTCGCTTGCAGCTATACCAGTAAATACCCCACCCATCTTTCCATTTCCGATTTTCATTTTCTCTCCATCTGTCGATAATTGAATTTGCTCTGATTGAAGTGTGTTTACAAATTCGGCCAGATTTTTTGCTGGTATAGTTAGACTTCCCTCTTCTTCTGTCTTCCCACCAACAGATACTCTCATACCTAATTCTAAATTTGTCGCAGATAAAACTAGTCCAGTGCTAGTTGCATCTAACAAAACATGAGATAAGACAGGTAGTTGTCCTCGACTAGCAACAACCCGACTTACACTACTCAAACCTCTAGACAGTTCATTTTGTAAGATAGTAACTTTCATACCATTTTTCTTATATATAAAATAGAAGTATCAGTAGTAGGGAAGTGGATAAGTGAATAAAAGACAAAATCTGAATCGAAGTTTCGCCTTTGATTCGTGTGTATAAGCTTCATAAACAAATTGTGGATAAATTGTGAATAAATGTGTATAAAAATTTTAATTGTGAATGAAAGCCATCAGCTTATATACACTACATCCACAACAAGTTACAAGATACTAACACAATATCCACACTTCTACTCAATCGGTGTGAATATCTTTTTTCTCGCTTCATGCAATTCGACACGAAATGTCTCATTTTGCCCCAACTCAGCCAATACCTTGTCCCGGGCGTGTAAAACAGTAGAATGATCACGCCCTCCTAAGAGTCTTCCAACTTCAGATAATGGCAATTTCATTTCGTGGCACAAAAAATACATCAGAATCTGTCGAGGCCAAGCAACCGTTTTTGTTCTACGCTCACCTTTTAATTGAGAAATTCCTACACCGTAATAAGAAACAGTATTTAAAATTACGTCCTGCGGAGTCACTATCCTACTTGGTAACGTTGCTCGTGGTTGAGAGACTTTTAGCAGTGCCTCAACTCTTTCATAGGTCGCTGGTTTGCCTATCTCTTGTTCAGTAACAAGTCGAGACAAAAATCCTTCTAGCTCTCGTACACCATCGATATACTCAGCAATCAGTTGTGCCGTGGCCATATCAATTACCAGTCCCCTCTCTCCAGCTTTGATCAATAAAATAGCTGCCCTCAACTCCATATCGGGTTGTTCAATATCCACAATAAGTCCGGCTCCAAATCTACTTCTTAATCGCTCTTCTAGTTTAGGAATTTCTGCAGGAGGTCGGTCTGATGTCATAACGATTTGTCCTCCATCTGCAGCAATAGCATTAAATGTATGAAAAAATTCTTCTTGAGCCGAACCTTTTCCAGCAATAAACTGTACATCGTCGATCATGAGCAATTTCAATCTCCGATATTTTGCCCGCACATGATCAGTACTTTTGTTTTTGATTCCCTCTACTAAATCATTGGTAAACTCCTCGCTTGTACAAAACAATACCCGGCTTTCGCCTTGCGTAATAACAGCGTGGCCAATCGCTTGCATTAAATGCGTCTTACCAACCCCCACCCCTCCATGTATCAATAGTGGGTTATAGGTACTACCAGGTTTCTTTGCTACAGCCTGAGCTGCAGCAAAAGCCATTTGATTACTACCTCCAACAGCATAGTGTTCAAAAGTAGACCGCTCCTTTAACTTCGCCTTGCGCCAATCACTTGGGTCAGCTTTAGGCATTTGAAACAAGGGTCCAAGATTATCTGAAGGTTGTTGCCCAGATACCTTTCGCTGTGTCTGCTTTGCACTCAATACTATTTCAGCAGGTTTTCCGATAATTCGCGTCAACTCATCAGCCAATTGACCAATAAACCGTTTCTCTACAATATCTCGTACAAA
This sequence comes from uncultured Gammaproteobacteria bacterium, assembly GCA_964518565.1. Taxonomy (GTDB): domain Bacteria; phylum Patescibacteriota; class Microgenomatia; order CAZETR01; family Amesbacteraceae; genus CAZFGX01. The sequence continues at coordinate 9,472 of CAZFGX010000002.1, read as the reverse complement.
TGCTTCACAGCCTACCTGGCAGATGACTCGATTTTCGTGAGGTCGAATATTTAACAATTCGGTTCGTATCAGGTACATATTCATCGTTCCCGCCGACACGCTTAGGCGTAATGAGTCAATAACCCCCGACCAAATTTTTTCTAAATCGTAATTTGTCTCCACAGTATCTGCACTTATAGAAAGTTATCCACAATTCGTCAACCCCCATTTTTAGCCTCTCTTGCTCTTCAGCCAACTTACCGGTAAAATAGTCAAATATGCCGAAACGAACCTGGCAACCAAAAAAATTAAAACGCATCAAAAAACACGGATTTCGACAGCGTATGTCTAGCAGAACTGGACAAAATGTTCTAAAACGACGCCGAGCTGTTGGTCGTGCAAAGTTAGCTATTTCCTAAATGCTACCAAAGTCATCTCGACTCAATCGAATCGAATTTCTTCAGGTCAAATCCTATGGGCAACAAATTCGCACCCCTAATTTTTCGTGTATATATCAACAAAATCAAAATCAAAAAATTTCTGTGGTCACATCTTCCAAACTTTCAAAATCTGCAATTATCCGAAACAAACTTCGCAGAAGAATATATGCCACATTTGAAAAATCACCCCTTCCTATTCAAGCTATCATTTATCCGAATATCAAAATGCTAAACTGGCCCAATGAAGAAATTTATACTCATTTGCATCAAGTTCTATCAAATCTTACCCGTGCCCAGTCTGCACCAAGCGTGTAGATTCACTCCTACTTGCTCAGAATATACCTATCAGGCAATCCAAAAGTATGGTATTGTGAGGGGCAGTTTCATTGGGATAAAGCGTATTTTTCGCTGTCATCCAGGATCTAAACCAGGATTTGATCCTCTACCCTAAAATGAATAAGTAGTAAAATATAATATATGTTTGCCTCTATCTGGAATTCACTTCTATTTCATCCGTTAGTAAACGGATTGATTTTTCTCTACCAAACGACGGGAAATCTTGGTTTGGCTATTATCGTTTTTACTGTGGCTTTACGCGTAGTAATGACCCCACTTGTCATCCCTGGTCTAAAAATGAGTAAAAAAATGGCTGAATTGGCACCAGAATTGGCAAAATTAAAAGAACAGTACAAAGATGATAAACAAGGTTTAGTCCTTGCACAAACTCAACTTTACAAACAACATGGTGCAAATCCAGCTGCTGGTTGTCTTCCTCAAGTAATTCAACTAGTTGTATTAATTGCTTTATTTAATGCGCTTAACCTAGTCATCCACAACCAAGATTCAGCCGCTTCAGTGCTAAATCCTATTCTATATGCTGGAAACCAATTGCCCACAGGAGTAAAAATCAGCTCAAACTTTGCTTATCTCAATCTCGCCAAACCAGATACGATCACTGTTCCTGGCTTACCAATTCCTCTGCCAGGGATTTTTCTGATTCTTTCCGCAATAAGTCAATTACTGAGTGCCAAAATGATGTCCCCTACTATCAGTGCCGAAAATAAAATTGCCGCAAAAACGGAAAGTGATACCGACGACGCAATGGTCTCTGCCCAAAAACAAATGCTCTACCTGTTCCCTCTCATGACAATAGTTGTTGGGTTTAATTTTCCTTCCGGTCTAGTACTCTATTGGCTTACTTTTTCAGTTGCCTCCATCGTCCAACAATACCTCATCACAGGCTGGGGTGGGCTCACACCTTGGCTCAGGAAGCTAAATCTGCTAAAATAGCTTCATGGATCGTTCCACTGAAGTTCTTCAAAACACACAAGAATTCCTATCTCAATTAGGGTTTGGCTCTGAAATACTAGTTCAAGTTCAATTCGATACCGATACAAATATGTATCAAATTCTTTTTGAAACATCCAAGCCATCCTTACTCATTGGTTATCATGGAGAAACGCTCTCAGCCATCCAAAGAGTTCTGGGATATCACCTAAACAAAAAATTCGGCGAATGGATAAATCTGTCTTTAAATGTAAACGACTATCGAGAACGCCGAGAGTCTTCCGTTTTTGCTTTAGCCGACTCAATCGCCGCCAAAGTCATATCTACCGGTCAGCCTCAATCTCTTCCTCCAATGCCAGCAAACGAACGCCGACTTGTTCACCTCCGACTTGCCGAGCATCCTGAACTCACCACTAGTTCAGAAGGTATTGGTAATCGCCGAATGGTCATTGTCTCCTTGAAAGCGTAAAATCTCCTCGTGCCAAAACGCCTTTCCCGAGCTCTACTTTTTATTTTAGTGCTTCTAATACCATCTCAGTTAGGCAAACATCTGTGGCCAACTTGGGCATATGTTTATGGCTTACCTGTTGACTATCTATCTCCGGCTTTTTATAGCACAGATATCATAATTCTTATTTTGTATTTAATTTATCGCAAAAAAATTCAATTCCCCTTATGGCTAATTATTTTTTCCGTAGCAAATATTCTCTTTTCAAACTCCCCTATTAATTCTGTTATTGCTTGGATAAGACTGTTTGAGTTCATAGTTTTATTCAAAGTATGTTTAACAGTTCACCTTACATATCTAAATATTCAAACTCCAATGCGCATTGCGGCTATTTGGGTATTCATACTCGGTTGGTGGCAATTAGCAGTTCAAAAGTCTGTCGGGGGTATTTGGTATTTATTAGGTGAACGAACATTTTCATTAAACACACCTCATATCGCAACTACCACTCTTTTCAATAACCATGAATTATTTTTGCGACCATATAGTACATTCCCCCACCCAAATTCATTCGCGGGATATTTACTTGTATCTTATTGGTTAATTCAAAAACGTTCACCACTTTTATCCTTTTTACTAAATCTAACAATTCTATCCACTGCTTCAAGAGTGGCAATAACAATTCAAATAATATTATTAATAATTGAGCAAATATCCCAAAGTCAAAAAAGATTTTCGATTCAATCCGTTGCTGCTACGCTTATTACCAGTCAGCCTACAATATCTGAAAGGATAACACTTCTATCAAATGCCGGGTTACAAATACTTCACGCACCACTTTTAGGTGTAGGCCTAGGAAATTTTATACTCTCTCAAACATTGAATAATAATTTTATCTCTCAACCAGTACACAATATATACATATTACTAGCAACCGAAATTGGTTTACCAATGACAGTTTTAATAATTTTATTGCTTATTAAAACAATAAAAAATCTACATCAAAAACCACTCAAATACGCAGCTATAGCAATCTTGCTTAGTGGTATGTTCGACCACTACTGGCTAACATTACATCAGAATCAATTATTATTCGCCTTGATAATTTCTTTGATCATTGTACAATCCAAACTTGATGCAATACGAAAAAATAATCGTAAATTGTGATGGTGGATCAAGAGGAAACCCTGGACCTGCAGCTTCTGCCTATGTTATTAGCACTGAAGATGAGCAAATTATTTCTTCCAAAGGCTTATTCTTAGGACACACCACAAATAATCAAGCAGAATACGAAGCGGTAATAGAAGCACTCAAATTTATTCAAACAAACATATCTGCTTCATATATCCACTTCAAACTAGACTCACAATTAGTAGTAAATCAAATCAACGGGACATACAAAGTAAAAGATCAGGCAATAAAAGAAAAATACTCTCAAGTAAAAGAATTAATGGTAACGCTAAATAAAAGTCACCTCACATTTTCGTATATTCCACGTGCGCAAAATTTCCGCGCCGATCAGCTTGTAAACAAAACCCTCGACGAACAAATATAAAACAAAAAAACAAATTTCTTATCCTCGTTAAATGTGCGTTTTCATGTTTTGGATGTACTGACAAAAACATGAAACATTTATGCCCAAAAATAATAAATTACTAATTCAAAAAAAACGTACGGACAAAACAGTATTTTTCCCGCATCTTTATGATTCAGAAAATTCTTGTAAAATAAAATGAATGCTCAAACTTGTCACTGCGAAATCTGACAAAAAAAATACGATCGGAATTACAAATTCCCAAAGCCAAATCGGCCAAGAATTCATACGTCAAATAAGTCAGCACAAAAATATTGATATCAACACAAACCCAACAGGTGAAGAAAATATACTAATCCACCTCCCTAGTACAAATACCACTTTGCTTGCGGAAATTCTTAGTAATACTACACATCTCCACAATTTGTTAGAACAGGCTAAAAAATTCAAAACAAAAATATTTCTTGTAGTGCCAAATGCATCACAGGCCGTATATCAGACAGCTATTCAGCTAGTAACTCAATATGCAAAAAATTATCATTTGGCGTATCAAATATTTGAAATATCAGATAAGAACGACCCGATTTCTAGCGTAGAGTCGGTATTACAAAAAATAATTTACAAACATAAGAATATAAACACCCCTCCCCATACTCCAGCTGTACCTAAGAAAACTACACCAGTCAAAAAAGAAATTAGAATTCCCAAAGTAACACTTCCAGAAATAAAAATTCCAACAATACAATTACCTAAGGTAAAATTTCCGCATTTTAGTTGGCAAGGTAAATACAACCATTGGTTAAGAGTAATAATAATTCTAATTTTTAGTCCTTGGATACTTTTTTGTCTAACAATACTTTCTACATATTTAGCAACAAAATGTAGTCAAAAATTTATTTTTTCTAATCAAATATCTAAAAGTGCTGGTTGTGCACAAATAGCAAAAATTAGCTTTACGGGAAGTAAATACCTTAGTTACATAAGTCTTGGCTCTCGATCACTAATGGAATCAGCTGGTTATCCAGTCGTTGAAACTTATAACGTCATATCTTCAGGGGCAAATTCATTTAGGCAAATGGCAAAAATTAACAGTCAATTAGAAAAATATCAACAAAACATATTAACACCAAAAGATATACCAGATTTACCCTCATCTAGTGACATGCGAGCAGAACTTACCGGTTTAGTAGAAACATTGGCCAGTTTCCAAAATGAAATTCGATCATTTTATACAAATTCAAACCACTCGCCAGAAAATCTCAACCAATTAGCAGCAAAAATTGTTGAGCTAAGAGAAGTTGCATATAAAACCCAGCTAGCTTTAATAGATGTTTTGCCCATAATCGAATCGTCAACTCCAAAAAAGATTGCTTTCTTAATTCAAGATAATAATGAATCAAGGCCGAGTGGGGGATATCTAGATTCCGTTGCACTGCTTACTATGCAAAACGGCAAAATCTCAGATTGGCGAGTAGTGACCAGTGACACTGCAGACAAGCAATTACTAGGTTCTGTTGAAGCCCCGAGTGATTTCAAAGTAGCAACAGGCCAGATTCAATGGTATCTGAGAGATAGTAATTGGCCACTAAATTTTTCTGAATCAGCAGAAAAAGCATCATGGTTTATTCAAAAAGAGCTAAATGAAACCCCGGCGTTAATAATTGGTGTAAATTTACAAACATTAGGTGAAATTGCACAAGCAATTGGGCAAGTGAAAGTAGGGATTTCTGCAAATACACTTACATCTACTAATATAAACTCCGAGTACATCGACTATCTAAAAAATCATTCCGATAATAATGATTTTATAAAAACCCTCACAGAAAAATTGCTCGACAAAACCAAAAATCTTAGTCAGCAACAAATAAACAACATCACAAGTATTATTATTAGCAATCTAAAAACAGGCCAAATATACATATCGCTTCCAGGCAAAGAAACTCCCAGTTTAAACGCCTCAGGATGGAGTGGGGAAGTATCAATTCCAAAATGTCGTTCTGCATTTAAATGTATAGTCGATTATTTCTATCCGATTGATACAAATATCGGTGCAAATAAAGCCGATTATTTCACTGAAAAAAAATGGCAGGTGAGCACTGAAATAAGTTCAATGGGGATAACAAATCATTATGTCGGAACTTATAAAAATACCAGCACACAAAATGCTTGGCCAGCTGGTAATTTAAAAAATTACCTTAGAATAATTCTGCCGGCATCTACAACAGTAGAATCCATAAAAATAGGGGAGACCCAATTAAAAAATAACGAGATTCAATTCCAAAATGATCATGATAAATCCATACTCAGTCTAAAACTCGACATAAATCCAAGCCAAACAACTACAGTAGAAATAACCACAACTCAGGTGTTTCCTATTGGAGTAGGTCAAATTCACTACCAACTTGATACTCCAATACAGCCAGGGAAAAGTAAAGACTCACAAGTACACTCAATGGTAAATTTCCCTTCGGAATGGTTCGGCACCTCTTATAACCATCCAGTATTTGCTTCAGCAGGCAAGCTCGAGTATAATCTGGGAGCAAAAGAGGGGAGTAGGGTAGACATTGATTTTGCCATCTCTCCAAAAAACTAACTTATGAACAAACATATTTTTTCAGTTGAGCCACGTACTATCACTGGACGTAAGGTGAAAAACTTACGGGCACAAGGTCTAGTTCCAGCCAGTATTTTTGGTAAAAATGTTCCATCTCAAAATATTCAGGTTGATGCCAAAAATTTTAAAAAACTACTCCAAGATGTAGGTGAATCGGCACTTATCTATCTAAGTCTGGCAAAAACCGAGCTTCCAGTCCTAGTTCGCGAAATAGTTGTGCACCCTGTCACAGGCCAAATACTTCACGTTAGCTTTAACCAGGTTAATTTGAAAGAAAAAGTTTCCGCCTCAGTACCTCTAATTCTAGAAGGCGAATCTCCTGCCGACAGGGATAAATTAGGCATCCTTGTTCAACAGCTTGATGCAATTGAAGTCGAAGCTTTGCCTACAGACATTCCCGAAGGATTAACTGTAGATATTTCAGTTCTTTCTGAGGTTAGTGCGGCTATCTATGTTAAAGATTTGGCTGTCGACAGTTCAAAACTTACAATTACTTCAGATCCTGAATCTATAATTGCCAAAATCGAGCCTCTAGCTGCTGAAGAAGTCGTAGAAGCCCCAGTAGCCGATGCCGAAGCCCCAGCAGATACCAACGCACCTGCTGCTGAAACTCCTGAAGCTAGCTCCGAATCCGCAGAATAACTGTTGCGTAAAAGTTTTACTTCCACTAATCTAGAGTTATGTCTGAAAAAGTAACTGGATATATATTACTTGGAATTGGACTAATTATTATTGTATTAGTAACAATAAATATCTATCAAACCTTTACAGGTACAATATCTCCGATAAGTCTATTTAACTCATCCAGTATTGCTCTAGACTTGGGCACACTAATACCTGGGCAAACAGGAAAAATGGATCTTATGTCTGCAAAAGATATCAACTTGCTTTCCAATCTGACAATTCACTATTTATTGATGGGTTTTTTAGTAAATATTGGTTACAAAATTTCTAGTCTTGGTATCCAGCTATTGCGTACAATTACAGTCAAAGTTAACCAAAAAACTAATTAGCCTCTTTCACTTCTGGCCACATTGTTCGTATTAACAATCCCTCATATCCCATTTCTTGCCATACAGCCTCTGTCACAAACGGCGCAAAAGGGTGGAGTAGAGTCAGAAACACTTTCAGGCCCTCCACAATTTTGGTTTTAGAAATTTCACCGGACTTTGCCTGCTCAATCGCTACATCACAATACCAATGCCAAAATTGCCCATACACTGCCTCGGCCGCCTGTCCTGGTCGCAAGTTGTCCAAGTGCTCGGTTACCTCAGCCACTATCTGGTTTAGCTTTGACATAAATTCCTCATCTTTGGCTCCATTTTCGACTCCATCCAACATATTTACAAACCTGGCCGCATTCCAAATTTTATTCGAAAAATTGCGCATGCCCTTAATCACATTTTCGCCCACTGACTTATCTTGCCCAGCAGTCGAGCTCATTACCAATGCCATTCTCACCGCATCTGCGCCATATTTATCCACCATATCAATCGGATTGATCACATTTCCGATCGATTTACTCATCTTGCGCCCTTTTTCATCTCGTACGAGTCCATGCAAATACACGTGACTAAACGGGCTCTTTCCTGTCACATAAATTCCCAGCATCATCATCCGCATTACCCAAAAAGGCAATATGTCGTATGCCGTTTCCATCACGTTTGTGGGATAAAATCTCTCAAAATCATTTTCCTCTCCAGCTTTAAGCGTCACCACTGGCCACTGCCCACTCGAAAACCACGTATCAAATGTGTCTGTTTCCTGCAGATATGTCTCTCCTGGCTTGCGTATTGATATCGTATATTTAGCCTCTCTCGGCGCCTGCAGCACCTGTAAACCCTTGGCAATATCTTCCAGGGAATATTTCTCCCCGAGCTCAGAAATTTCGCCCATTATCTTTTGTCCTTCGTGAATAAATGTCACCCGCAGTTTAGGCTCAGTCGCCGTGTCATACCATACCGGCATCCGAATACCCCATACCACTTGCCGTGACACATTCCAATCTTTCAGGTTAGTTAGCCAATCTCGTAAAATTTTATCTCGGCCTGCCCCCAATATTTGTGTTTCATTTTTATCCAAAGCTGCTATTGCGCCGTCTGCCAAGCCTCGAACCTTGATGAAAAATTGTGGCAAGGGGAGTGGTTCAATTACTGATTTACATCGATAACACACACCCACTCGATGAATATACTTTTCGTCTACATGATCAATTAGTCCGTCTTCAGTCAAATCAGCTGCCATCATTTTTCTCATCTCAGCTACTTTTTTGCCATGGTATCTTTTTGCTCGTTCTTTATATTTTTCTTCCTTAGCCTCAAAATCTGGGTCATTTATGTACCACGAAAAATCCATTCGCCCACTAAAATCAATAATTGGTGTCACTGGGAGGTTGTAGCGTTTCCCTAGCTCAAAATCATGTGGATCATGCGCCGGCGTCACTTTCATTATGCCGGTTCCAAACTCCGGATCTACTTCCTCGTCAGCTATCACTGTCATCTTCACTGGCCCCAATAGCCCCAGCACCTCGATTGTCTTACCTAAATAGTCTTTATATCGACTATCGTTGGGATTTACCGCCAGTGCCGTATCGCGGAACTTTGTTTCCGGCCGAGCAGTGGCAATAACAAACGGCCCATACTTCATAAAATACATCGGATCGTTTCTTGCCTCGTAGTCCACTTCTAGCTCAGAGTAGGCTGTCCCACACTTGGTACAGTAATTTACTAGCCGTTCACCTCTATATACCAGTCCATCTTTGTCTAGCTTTATAAACGTCTCCTCGACCATCTTTACGATTTTTTCATCCAGCGTAAATTTAAATCTCGACCAATCAGCCGATGCCCCCAACCGTTTCATCTGTTGCGTAGCCACTCCTGAATTCTCCTGTACATAATCCCAGATCAGTTTAAATAGTGTATCTCGATCAAAATCAAATCGGGATTTATCCTGTTTAGCTAGCTTTTTCTCATATACATACTGTGTTTCGATCCCCGCATGATCAGTCCCCGGCAGCCACAGAGTCGCTTCGCCCTTCATCCGATGATATCGCACCAAAATATCTTCTACTGCCACAAACATCGCGTGTCCCAAATGCAGCGGGTCATTCGCATTCGGCGGCGGCATGATAATACTAAAGACCTCTTTTGATGTATCTATGGGCTCAAAAG